>JAZNYA010000001.1:0-2816 GCA_045594145.1 Candidatus Stercoripulliclostridium sp.
GTTACACTTCGCTCACAAGGATAAGAATAATCTTAAAAACGCAATTATTTGGATGAAGTACGCGAAAAGGACAAATTTCCGAAAGGTTGCTGTACTGAAGTACTGCGCCCCGCAGGGAGACTTGGTTTTGTGAAATTATTCGCCTAAATAACGCGTTTTAAATTCTTTTGCAGAGTTCGGTAAAGATAACTCCCAAACCATATGCACCTGCATCGGGATAGTTAATACTATCGGTTACGCCTGCACGTCCGAGTTTTGCTTGGATATACTTGGTCTTGTCTGCACCTTCAACTGCTGCTGCCGCTGCCTTAACCATTGCGTCAATAAGTTTTTCGCCGGCTTTAGCACTTGCAGACAAGCTATCTGCAGCGGGAACAAGAGCGTCGATTAGAGTCTTATCGCCTACTACTGCACCATGACCAAAGCTCTTTTCGCCGGTGTCTTGTACGCCCTTAACTGCAGCTTGGAGAATATCTGCTAGACCTTGGAGATCAACTTCGTCTTTGCCGATAGCGGTCTTACCTGCCCAACGGAATGCACTTCCCCAGATAGGACCACTTGCACCGCCACAGTATTCCATGATGATTTCGGAACAGGAAACTAGGAATTCGCCTACGTTACCCTTCTTTCTGGTAGCCCAATCTGCCTTTAATTGCTTAAAGCCCTTTGCAATACTCATGCCAAAGTCACCATCGCCACAACGGTCTGCTTTACAGAAAGCAACTTCATTTTCAATGATGATATCAGCCATGGTCTCTACAATTTTACCCATGCCTGCGGTGTTGATTTTTTCACCGATAACAGCATCACCTACAAATTCGCATACAGCGTTTTCTTCTTCAACCGCTTCTTCAACTACTTCTTCTTCAACTGCCTTGGGAGCAAAAACTCCGGGAGTGATATTAAGAGCCTTAGCGAGAGCTTGAACGGCTTCCTTGCAAGCAAGTGCTTCTGCATCTACTGCACCCCAAGTGATTGCGGGAGTGGATACTGCATAATCAAGAAGTCCTTTGAGTTCTGCATCAAGACGAAGTAGAGTTACGGATGCACCAGCCATATCGATGGAAGTCATGTAGTTGCCTACCATGGTCTTATAGATGCTAATGCCTTTAGCTTCTAGTTCGTTGGTTACGTCGTTGTTGAAGAGATATAGTTCTTGAAGGGGTGAACCACCGAAGCCATTGATGAGAAGAGCAATTTCTTCACCGGCTTTAAGTCCTAGGTCTTCAATAAGGTCGGGGATAATTCTTTCTGCAAGAGCCTTGGAAGATTGTAGCTTTTCTCTCTTTCTTCCGGGTTCGCCGTGGATACCTACGCCGAATTCCATTTCATCTTCACCAATTTCAAAGGTGGGGCTACCTGCTGCGGGAACGGTACAAGAAGTTAGTGCAAAACCAAAGCTTCTTACGTTATCGATAACCTTTTGAGCAACGGCCTTAACTTCTTGGAGAGAACCGCCTTGTTCTGCTTTAGCACCGGCAATCTTATGTACGAATACGGTACCTGCAACGCCACGACGACCTACGGTGTAAAGAGAGTCTTTAACTGCGATATCATCGTTAACGTATACTGCATCTACTTCTACGCCGTCTTCTTTTGCAAGAGCTGCAGCATTGTTGAAGTTCATGCAGTCGCCGGAGTAGTTCTTAACTATCATAAGAGTACCCTTCTTGGATGCGGTAAGCTTAAGAGCATTGTAAACTTGAATTTGAGAAGGAGATGCGAATACGTCACCGCATACTGCACAGTCAAGCATGCCCTTTCCTACGAAACCTGCGTGTGCCGGTTCGTGACCAGAACCACCACCGGAGATAAGGGTTACCTTGTTCTTATCGATAACTTTCTTTTTAACAACTTTATATTTTTCTACGAATTCGAGTTCGGGATGTGCTTTGGCCAAGCCGTGACACATATCATACACGAAACTTTCCGCAGTATTCATTATTTTCTTCATAAATTACCTCCAAAAGAATATTTATGCCGATAGGTTTCCCCATCGGCATAAACGATTTTAGTATTCAGTATTAGCAATCGCAACCACAGTCACAGCCGTATTTGTAATCGTAACCAATCTTGTCTGCAGTCTTAATAGCGGCTGCAACCATAGCGGGAGTTACGGGGAAGGGCATGTTGTGAACGGATTCGTCCGGTATGCAGGTCTTTTCTGCAATAGCCATGAGCATTTCGTCGTCGATGGAATCGGTGCCGATATCCTTCAAGCAAACGGGTAGACCAACGCTTAGGCAGAAGTCGAGAACTTCATAAAGTTCTTCTTCGGGAGAGTTTTCAAGTACGAGTTGGCAAAGGGTACCGAATGCAACCATTTCGCCGTGATAGTACTTGGTGTGAGCGGGTAGTAGAGTCAAGCCGTCATGGATTGCGTGAGCTGCTGCTAGGCCTGCACTTTCGAAGCCAAGACCGGAAAGAAGGATGTTGGTTTCAATAATATTTTCAAGAGCGGTGGTTACAACGTTGTTTTCACATGCTGCAACTGCTTTTGCACCATCAGCAAGAAGGGTCTTATAGCAAAGTTGAGCCATTGCGTATGCTGCCATGGTTCCGCCTGCTAGCAAAGTACCTTTTGCACGGTTTGCACCACAAGGTAGACCTGCGTTTACGTTTGCATAGCTTTGAACGTTTGCACGTGCTTCAAAGAAGGTTGCAAGAGCATCGCCCATACCGCTAATTAGGAAACGAGCGGGAGCATTTGCGATAACGGTGGTATCGATTAGAACTACGCTGGGGCTTTGACGGAAATATGCATAATCATCAAAGTGATGGTCGGGAGTATAAAGAACTGCACTGTGAGAAGTGGG
>JAZNYA010000002.1:0-12708 GCA_045594145.1 Candidatus Stercoripulliclostridium sp.
GTCGCACTAACGGGTAATGCCGAGTGCCTAAACTTTCTCGACATACTGTTCTGTTCAATATAGGTACTTTAAATGGTTCTCCTTTTATCGCCGTAGGGCGATTTTTTTATTGCAAAAAACCAGTTTTGCTTGGTTTAAAGGTTAAATTTTATATATATAATATATAAATTCTTAAAAAACATTGTAATCGTAATTTTAGTGTGTTATAATCTCAATATGAAAAATTCAGTTGTAAAGCAAAAGAAAATGGTTACAATGGCTCAAAAACTTTCCCTAGGCTTCGGAGATTTGGGCTACAGCCTTATTGCAAACACGTTCTCATCATATATGTTGTTTTTTGGCAACACGGTAATGGGGGTTAGCGGAACGTTGATGGGCGTTGCTATTGCAATAGGTACCGTGTGGGATGCTGTTACGGATCCGATTATGGGATTTGTTAGCGATAATTCTCGCAATAATTTCTTTGGCAGACGCCATCTTTATATTTTGATAGGGACGATAGGTATGACCATAGTTAACATTTTGCTTTGGTCTGTACCAATGAGCTTATCGCCGGTTCTAAAGATGGTTTGGTTTATGCTTTGCATAATCTTACTTAGAACCTTTACTACGATGTTCCAAACGCCTGTTGCCGCTCTTTCATTGGATATGTCTAACGACTATAACGAGAGAGCCAACATACAAATCGTTAAATCCATATTTACCATTTTGGGTATTTTACTGCCGACACTACTCATAGGCGTTTTCCAAACGGACTTCGTAAATGATGCAGGAGAACTGGTAGACGGAAGGTTTAATCCGCAAGGATATCTCAATTTCGGTTACCTAACTAGTGCTTGTTGTGTCCTATTTGGCATATTTATGGTAATTTGCACTTTCAGTCACGTTCCGAGATTAAGAGAACTTGCCAAGAAAGATAAGGCAAGTCCCATAAGCATCCGCTCCACCAAAAAGATGTTTATTAACTTCTTTGGAGCACTAAAAGATAAGAACTTCCGTGGCATAACCATAGGTTATATGGTATCCATGGTTTCGGCATCTATTCTTATTGCAGTTGGCTTTAACGTTTTCACTTTTACGTTTGAAACCACCAAGTTCCAAATGTATATGATTATGGCCAGTTTGTTTATTATGACGATAGCAGGTCAGCCTTTCTGGATGTATATTTCCAAGAAGTACGACAAGAGAAAGGCAATAATTTTAGGCCAAACTATAAGTTTTGTCGGTTGCTTGTTGCTTCTTGTCATGTTCATTTTCCGTGCACCGTTTATAGAGCTAATTCACAAGGGAACTTGGAATGCTCTCGTTATGTGCCCGCCGTTGATGCTTGCAGGTTTTGGTACCGGCGTATTATATAGTTTGCCTGTTGCCATGATAGGAGACATAGTACTAATCGAAAAAGTAAGAAGCGGTGAAGACAAAACGGCAACCTATTCCGGATTCTTGACGTTTGCAAATAAGACCGGACAAGCAATATCCAATGCAGTGCTTGGTGTCATGCTTGACGTAATAGGATTCCAAGAAGGAAGTACCACCCAAACTCCGCAAGTTGCAGAAAATCTTGGATGGGTAATGTGTATTGGTGTTATCATAGCAGTTGGTGCCGGCATCTTAATTTTCTCTACTTGCAAATTGAAGAGAAGTGAAGTACAAAAGGCCCTTGACCAACTCAACCAAATAGAAAGTGGTGAAACCACTTATGAACAAATTGCAGCGGACAACGTAAACGAAGGGGTAAACTAATGCTTTCTTTAGGTGCAAGTAATGATAAAAAGCTACTCAACGAACTGCATAACGCCATTTTTGGCACGGATATAGTAGGGGACGTTGGGTATTTGCTATATATACAAGACGAACCTGTGGGGATTGCGAAACTGAAAGTAACGCCGGAAGAGATGAGAATAATTTCGGTTGGGCTTTTGGAAAAGTATCGTGGCAAAGGATACGGCGACTTTTTCACCAGGAGCCTAATGAATATATTCATTGACGTTACCGACTATATAGTTTCGGAATACGTAGACGACTACTTTTTGAAGTTTGGTTTCGTCACTCGTGGCGACGTTATGGTAGTCGAAAGCGAAAAGCTAACCTTCCCCCGCAAATGTCAATGCGGTAAATAAGAAATCAATATTTTGGAGAAATATATGAATTACGAACCTTCTAATTTTATTGAAGACATCATTGTAAGCGACCTTGAGAGCGGAAAACATAAGCTTATTTATACCCGTTTCCCGCCTGAACCCAACGGCTATTTGCACGTTGGTCACTCTAAGAGTTTGTGCATTAACTTTGGTATAAAGGAAAAGTTCAACGGACTTTGCAATCTCCGTTTTGATGATACAAACCCCACCAAAGAAGACGTAGAATACGTTGAATCTATCAAGGAAGACATCAGATGGCTGGGATTCGAGTGGGATAAAGAACTTTATGCAAGCGATTATTTTGAACAAACCTATGATTTTGCCGTAAAACTCATAGAAAAAGGCGTTGCATACGTTTGTGATTATAATGCCGACCAAATTAGAGAAACCCGTGGTACGTTAAAAGAACCTGGCAAGGAAAGCCCTTACCGCAATCGTTCCATAGAAGAAAACTTAAAGCTTTTCCGTGAAATGCGTGAAGGCAAGTATGCTGACGGAAGCAAGGTTTTGCGTGCTAAAATAGATATGGCTAGCCCCAATATGAATATGCGGGACCCCGTTATATATCGCATATTGAGAGCTCATCACCATCGTACCGGCGATAAGTGGTGCGTATATCCCATGTATGACTTTGCTCATCCTATCGGCGATGCTCTTGACGGCATTACTCACTCTATATGCACATTGGAATTCGAAGACCATCGTCCTTTGTATGATTGGGTATGCGAACAATGCGAATTCGTAAATCCCCCAAGACAAATTGAGTTTGCTCGTCTTAACATAAAAAACACCATTATGAGCAAACGCTATTTGAAGAAATTGGTAGAAAACGGCCACGTAGAAGGCTGGAACGACCCCCGTATGCCCACACTTAGCGGTATGCGTGAAAGGGGATATCCCGCAGAAGCCATAAAGGACTTTTGTGCTCGTGTTGGTGTGGCTAAAGCCAACAGCGAAGTAGACCCGGCACTCCTAGAGTTCTGCGTAAGAGAATACCTTAACAAAAACGCAGATAGAGCCATGGTTGTAGAGCGTCCTTTGAAGGTTGTAATAGACAATATGGCAGACGGCGAAGAACAAACGTTTAACGTCGTTGATAATCCCAATAATGAGAATTCGGGAACCCATAGTGTAGTTTTAACGAAAGAAATTTATATAGAAGATACCGACTTCGCACTTGTTCCCCCGCCCAAATATAAGCGACTTATAGAAGGTGGTTTGATACGCCTTCGTGGAGCATATATTTTGCGTCACGTTTCAACGGAACTTGATGAAAACGGCACTCCTGTTTGCTTGCATTGCGAATACATAGAAGACAGTGCTTCAGGTGGCGTTAACGCAGGAATAAAAGTTAAGGGAACGGTACAATGGGTTTCTTGTAGCAAGGCTGTCGATTGCGAGCTATATAAGTACGAAAGCCTACTCGTAGATGCAACCGATGAAATCACCGACTTTAACGATAGATTGAATCCCAATTCGCTCGAAGTTATCAAGGGAGCAAAAGGCGAATTATATCTCGATGAAGGCGAAGAAGGAAAGAGCTATCAATTCATGCGTCAAGCATACTACAAATATGCCGGCAAGAAAGATGGCGTAAGTCGTTTCTACCGCATCGTATCTCTCAAAGATACTTTCAACAAATAGGTGAACAAAAACTCGTAATAATGCGTGCGAAAGGCACGCATTTATACTTGTGTGTAAAATTAAGGTAAAAATGTGTCGAAATTGTGAAAATTTGTAAAATAAATTTTTGCAAAGGTATTGTATTTTGCATTTTTATCTTGTATAATAATACGCGACTAGACTTTAATATGCGGGTTATGCACTCGCTTTAAGGAGAAGTGGATATGGCAAAATGTAAGGCATGTGGCGAAGTTTATACCGACGGTAGCCGTTTTTGTGCTCGTTGCGGAGCAAGCGTAGCCGACGATAACGTTGTTATTGCGGAAGCACTTGAAAACGCCCAAAAAGATTTTGACAGAGATTCTATGGCGACGCTTGATAAATCAAGAATAACTTACGTCTGTTCAATTTGCGGAAGCATCAATCGCATAGATCAAGACAGATGTACTCGTTGTGGCAAGCCCCGTCCCAGAAGCGAATACGTTACTGCACTCAAACGCATAAACGAATCCAAGAACATGAACGCAGAAGCAGCAGAAACTTTGGTTGCTCCTTTGCCCGTTCAAGCAGAACCCGAAGTTCAAGAACCCGTTGTTCAAGAACCCGTACAAGAACCTGTTCAAGAACCCGCTGTTCAAGAACCCGTTGCTCCCGTCATCCAAAACGTCATGCCTGTTGGCGGACAAGCAGGTGCTATTACCCAACCCTTCGTAGTAGTTCCATACGTTGACAGCATGTATCCCCTTCGTCAGTATAACCCCAACCAACTTTATAGATATCAACCCTACACTCCCGAAGAGTTAGCAGCAATCAAGGCTCAACGTGAAGCAGAAGAACTAGCAGCAAGACTTCAAGCTCAAGCAAATATGCCGGTAGAAGAAACCGCTCCCGTTTGTGAATGCGAAGATAAAGCAAAGAAAGTTAAGGGCTTTGGTATAGGTGCTCTCATCCTTTCTATTATTCTTTTCGGACTCGCCGTATGGAGTGCAGTTGGCATTTATATGAGCAATATGCTATCCTTTGCAACCACCGCTGATATTCTCTTTGTTGGTGGCTCAATTGCAATGGTAGTTGTTGGTCTAGCGGGAATCATCCATGCATCCGTAAGAATTGCAGGAAAGTGCAAGTGCCGTGGTTGGATTATCGGTTTACTATACATAGTAGCGTTCCTAGCAAGTTTTGCAGGAAGTATTTTTATTGCAAACAATCGCGTCGTAAGCATGGATGTTTTAGCGGACTTCATCAAGAACGATATTATGGCTAACGTTTTGAGCATAGTTATGGGTATCGTTCCCGCTCTCGTACACCTTATCGTTTGCGCTTGCTCTCCCAGAGCAAAAAAGTGCAAGTGCGGTAAATAAAATATATTGTCTCAGCGCGCTCGCACGTGCGTAATGTCAATACCGAAAACAAACTTGACGGGGGAATAATTATGGCAAACCGTTCAAATGAATATTTGGTAACAAGTCGTGATATGTCTTCGCCTTATTATAAGTCTTACTGCGAGTCTCGTGCGGCTCGTAGGCCGGCACAATTGCCTACAAATCGTGCGTCTGTATTAAGTTCATACTTTGATGCAGAACCGGAAGAAGTAGTAAACGAAAATCAAGGCAAGAAGGTCAAAAAAGAAAAGGTTAAGAGACAACGTACCAAAGGTACGGTAAAGAGAGCCAGACGTGGCTTTATGGTCTTCTTAGTAATGCTTTTCGCCCTTTTATACGTGGTAGTAGGGGCCTTAAGCTTCTTACAAATGGAAGCACTCGATGAATATAATTCTTACTTCAACATGTTTACCAAAGTTGAAGAAGTTATACCCGAAGGTGCAACGTTAGAAGACATCGAAAACGGCGAAATAGCATACGAGTACGTTACTACTAACGTAGGACTGGACGATATAGTTATGAGTTTCGCTAAAATGTTTATGGGCGACTCCATAGAAGGCGACTACTATTTCTATAACGAATGTCTAGCACTAATAGACGGTGCGGAAACCATGAATATGATTGCATATTACGTTCTTCCCGTCGCATTGGTTCTTGGAATAGTTATAGCACTAATATTCTTCATCCGTGCATTCGTTTCTCTTTGCACTCCTAAGAGAAGAAAGCTATTTGTATTGAGCTCCGTACTCATGCTTGTACTTTCCGTAGTCGGCATTTTCTGTGGCTTTATGTGGAGCGGATTGGAATTTGGTAGCATTATGCTATTCGTAAACGTAATGGCACCTGCAGCGCCTTTACAAGTAGGTTATGGATACCTAATTATGACGATACTATCTCTTCTTGCTTTGATTGCGAGTTTGTTCGCTTTCCGTAGCAAGAAAAAGGTTCAATAAAGGAGATTAAAATTATGTTCGGTAAAAAGAAGAGAGAAGCAGAAGCAAGAGCTCAACAAGAAGCAGCACTAAGAGCAGCTAAGGCTAAGAAAGGTCCTAGTGCAAGTTGGCAAAAAATAAACAAGGGTCCCGTTCCTGTAGCAAGACCTGCAGATTATATCCAACTTACTCCTATCGTTCAACCCATCCCGCTCGTACCGTACAGCTCTCAATTGCAACCCCTTGCAATGTATGATGATGGATTTGAAGACGAAGATTACGAATAGTAGGGCATAATTTTAACTACAAAAAATGTAAAAAGTACCTGATAAAAAGGCGCAATTTGGTTTGTGCCTTTTTTTTGTGTAAAGTATGTGAAAATTTGGCAAAATTTTTTTTCAAAAGGGCTTGAAATATCTCTTTACCTATGGTAAACTAGATATACTATTTATAATTGCATAATTTATAATTATAAATTAGAACTCTTGGAGGGAATATGGCAGCAAAAAAACAACAAACTAAAGTTGCTCCCGCCGGTGCAAGACGCCCCGGTGCTGCACCGCGTCCCGTAAGAGGCGGCGCTCAATATGCTAACCCTTATGCAGTACGCTACAACGCAGGCATGCCTGCTGGTGCTCGTAGACCCCAACAAAAACCCGCTCAACCCAAAAAGCAAGAAAAACCCGTTCCTGTAAAAAAGAACAAGCGTAGAGAAAAAGATTATTTCTTCATTATGCGTAGGGGTGTTTGTCTTGTTATCATGCTACTTGCTCTCGTTTGGGTAGGCGTGTTCGCAATGAACTATTTGGGAATTCTTCCCGAGTATACTTCATTTTTGATTCAACCCGACTTGACTCCTTTGGATGAACGTCTTGACGTTGAAACCGGAGAACTCGATGAAGACGGCAATGCAATAATAGAAACCTACGTTGATACTTCGGCTTACGTTTCATTTATCGATCCCATATTCGGTGCACTAAAGAACATAGTCGGCGTAGATATGGGTACCGATGAAAACGGTGAAAGTCTTTCCGCTTTCTACGATGGCACGCTCCTACAACTTGCTCCCGAGACCGCAACTGAAGGTGAAGGCGAAGAAGAGGGAACCGAAGGCGACGACGTAGTAGCTGAAGCAGCTGAAGAAGAAAATAGTGGCGAAGGCGAAAAGACCGAAGAAGGTGAAGACGGCGAAGAAAGCGAAGTTGTTGAAGAAGAAATCCCCACCTTCCCGCCCCAAGTAAGTACCGCTGTTATTGCCGATGAAGCTCGTGAAGCAGACAGCATGACTTCTATAGCAGCAATGGCATGGACTTATTTCCCCATCGTTCTATTGGTAGGTGCAGTATTTGCTCTCATAATATTCCTAATCGCTCTATTCAGCTTATTCGGTAGAAGAATATATAAGGGCTTCGGAATCATGAGTATCATAATGCTACTAGGTGGCGTTGCAGCATTACTAGCCGGTATGGCAGCTATGGGTAACTATATGGGCAACCCCATGCTACTAGAAGATGGCACCGCAACCAGCGTTATAGATTTTAGTCAAATTACGGCATTCCTAACCGGTGCATTAAATGGTGCACCAGCAACGGCAATTGACCCCGAAACGACTGCTCAACCCTTAACCATGGTTGCAGGATACGGACTATTGATAGTTCTCATTATACCTATCGTAATATTGATACTCTCCTTCTTCGCAAGAAAGAAAGTACCATATAGCATATTCGACAAATAAGCCCAATAGATTAGTAGGAGGATACGACAATGTCAAGAAAGAGCAAGAAAGCCGAACAAGAAGCCCTTGCAAGAGAACAAGCTAGAAAGAACGCTAAGCCCAGAGTTACTTTCCGTGTAATGAACAATTGTGCTCCCGTTCCCGTAGCAAAGCCCGCTGATTTTATTCAGCTCACTCCTGTAGTACAACCTATCCCGATTGTACCTTACAGCTCTCAAATGCAACCTCTAGCACAATTCGATGACGAAGAAGAATACTACGAAGATTAGTATTAACGTAATTAGTAAAAATTAAGTTTCGCAACTTAAAAAAAAATAAAAAATTTATTCAGGAGGATTGAACCATGTCCAAAAAGAGCGAAAAGAAAAACAAGATCGCTGCTCCCGCTACTGAAGAAACCGAAACCACTCCGGTAGCTCAACCTGCTAAGGCTGTACAACTTACCCCCATCATTCAGCCCATCGCATTCGTTCCTTATTCAACCCAAGACCAACCTCTCTACATGTTTGATGATGAAGAAGAAGTTGCAGAAGTTGAAGAAGAAGTTGTTGAAGAAGAAGTTGTTGCTCCTAAGAAAAAGGTCAGCTGTGCTGCTATTTTCCTAAGCATCTTCTCTCTCCTTATCGTAGGTATCTACGTAGCAGCTAACTGGGTATTGCCCGAATATCTTGGTCTCATCGATGGTCAAAGTGGTCTAGCTATCATCATGAACCTTGTTGAAACCATGGAATTCACCAACTTTGCTAACCTAGCAATCGCAGTTGTTCCTGTAATGGCAGTTCTTACCCTTATCGCATCTCTCATTAGAATTATGAGAAAGGGTGCTTGCATCTTTGCTCAAATCACCACTTTCATCGGTCTTGTAGCAGTTATCGCAGCTCTTCTACTCGTTCTAATCGACGGTGGATACGAAATCGGTTACGGCCTATATGCTGTTGCAGCACTAAGCCTTATCAACGTACTTATTGCTTATCTTGCAAAAAGAGACTAATTCAATCTAATCCAATTAAATATAATTTTTCCCACCCACTGCTGATGCAGTGGGTAGGGGATTAATTAGAGAATTAGTTTTATTAACTACTAATTATTATCCTTATACTATAGTAACAGGAGATTCCTATGAGAAAAAGAAAGAACAGTCGTCGCTATCAAGCGTCAGTGGATAACGTCCAAAGAGCAGTTGCTCCCGTAAAGCAACCTTTGGCAGGTCCATTCCCCACAGCACAAATTCCTGCAGCAAATATGATGTTGCCCAACACTAGCGGTTTGCAAGTAGTAGGCAATGGAATGCCCCTTGGTCTTCCTTCCTATACTTCCGTTGATGAATACGGCAGAGCATATACTCCGATTATGCATTATGGTCCCCAAACCCACAGTGCACCGGTACCCGTTGCAATTGCTCCCGCAATTTGCCAACTCAACCCGATAGTATCACCCGTTGCCTTCGTTCCTTATGCAGGCCAACAAGAGTCGATGCTAACCACAGATGATGAGAAGAGGTAGTTTTATGGATAAGAATATTATGGAAAACAACGCTCCCGCATCTAGCATGCCTGTTGATGCAGGTAGATGGGTTGCAGTAGACCAAAATAATTTGGGATTCAGCGTTCCCCCGCTACCCAATGGTCAACCCGTTCAAGGTCCCGATGGTGCATTATATTGCGTAGGAAAATCACAAGACGTAGTTGCTCCCGTAGCTGGTAATGCAAACAACGCTATACCCACTCCTTCAGGTATCGTTCAATTACCGCCTATCGTACAGCCTATCGCTTTGGTACCCTATACTTCACAAAACCAACCCCTTCTTCAATACGATCCGTATTCTAGACCGGTTGAACCCCAAGCAGCTCCCAAAGCTCCCGTTTATATCCGTAAACCCTATAAAGGCATTAGCATCGTTGCTTTCATCATCGCTCTAATAGGTCTAGTAGGACTTCTAGTTTTAAGCGTAGTAAACGGATTGGAATTTGGTGCAAGAGCAGCAGCGAACTATGCCGGTTATGAAGTAATTCTTGGTATCATGGGCGTTCTAGGTCTTGGCGAAGCAAAATATGATGGCATATTTGCAAACGTTAAAGACGATGCTATGGGTAAAATAGTTCTTTCTATTCTCCCCTTCGTAGTACTTGTTATTGCAATTCTCTTCTTGGTTTTGGTTATCAAGTACATAGTAAAACTTGCTCAAGGCAAGTCTCCCAGATGCGTAAGCACTCTTGCAATAATCAACATTATTCTTTCTATTCTTGCAGCAGTTCTCGGTATGCTCGCATACCAAGCTGAAGGCGGAAAAGAAATCGTAGATTATCTAATGAATACTAACAATGCAGTTCTTTCCATGGGCATTGGCGTAATAGTATCTTTAGTAGCATCTATTATTCTCTTTATTCTTCCCTTGTGTGCTAAGAAGAACGCATACATGGTAGAAAAAGATCCTTCTAAGGAATCCTACACTATTAAATAGAGTAGAAAATAAAACCAAATAAATTTCTCTAGGAAGCTTTTTTAAAGGAGTGTTTGTTTTTCAAACACTCCTTTTGCCTTTTTACGTTAATTTTTGCTTCGTTTTGAGCTATTTTTATCTTCAATATATATAATAATGTACGTGCGTGCGTGAGAAAATAAAATTTTACTTGCTAAAAACCACAAAGTATAGTAATATAGTAAAGAAGAATCAAAAAAAGGAGACGAAGCGACGTGTTTGAAACGATTCAAAAAATGGTTGCAGAACATCTTTCCATAAGCGTGGATAAGGTTAAACCCGAATCCGACTTCATAACTGATTTGGAAGCAGATAGCCTTGATATAGTAGAAATGCTCATAGCAATGGAAAATACTTTCGACATCGAATTTGAAGATAGCGAAATGGTTGATATCAAGACCGTACAAGACGTAGTAAACTTTATTGAAAGTAGAAAATAATAGTATTATTTTTCTCAAATAGAACTAAAAAACAATTGACATAACTCCGGAATAGTGCTAATATTATAAGGCACTCGTCTAGGGGTGTCATTTTTTTGAATGTAAAAAATCAAATTATTGGGTTAAACTCAATAGGAGGAATGGTAATATGGCTAGCAAAAAAGAAGCAAACGTAAAAATCACTCTTGCTTGCACTGAATGCAAACAACGTAATTACGACACGACCAAGAATAAAAAGAACAATCCTGATAGATTGGAACTTAACAAATACTGCAGATTTTGCAAGAAGCACACCGTTCACAAGGAAACTAAGTAGTTTCGGAGGCTGATATGGCAAAAAAGATGGTTGACCTTGGAGTTAACGTAGACGAATCTGTTGTTGAAGAACAAAAGAAAGTTTCTGAAAACAAAGAAAAGTCCGTTAAGAACCAAAAGAGTCCTAAAAACAACAAAAAAGCTAACGCTAAGAAATCTAACATTGGTGCTAAAATCGCCAAGTATTTCCGTGAAATTATTTCGGAACTCAAAAAGGTTGAATGGCCTAAGCTTAATAGGACTAAAAACAATCCTGGCGTTTGGGCAAATACCGGCACCGTTGTTATCGTAGTATTGTTCTTCTTAATTATAATTACTGCTTTTGATATCGGTCTATTGTCCTTGTTCAAACTCTTGGTTGGTATGAATTAACGTTGGAGTAGCAATGAGCAATATCGAAAATGCAAGATGGTATGTAATACGTACCTATTCGGCTTATGAAGCATTTGTTCAAAAGAATATCGAAAAGATGATTGAAAAAAATGATCTTCAAGATTTCATTTTTGACGTATGCGTTCCTACCGAGCAGGTAATCGTAGAAAAAAATGGTAAGCGTAAAGTCGTAGAACGTAAAAAGTTCCCCGGCTATGTTTTCATAAAGATGGTTTATACCGACCAACTTTATTATCTAATTCGTACTATTCGTGGTGCTAGCGGTTTCGTTGGACCCGAAGGTAGGGGACTAGCACTTACCATTGATGAAGTAAAACGTATGGGGCTAGAAAAGATTCACGAAGAAGACTTCCACGTAGAAGTTGGCGATAGCGTAAGAATCGTTTCCGGTCCGCTCGAAACTTTCCTTGCAACTGTTGAAGAAATTTATCACGAAAAGGAAAAGGTAAGAGTTATAGTTCAAATGTTCGGTAGGCAAACCCCTGTTGAATTGGAGTACGGCCAAATCGAAAAAATCAACAATTAACAAAAAATGGGAGAGCAATAAAATCTCATCGTATTGCTCGTTTGAACCAGTATAGTCAAGGAGGTATCCGACTATGGCAAAGAAAATAGTAACAACAGCAAAACTTCAATTGCCCGCAGGCAAAGCAACCCCTGGTCCCCCTGTAGGTTCCACCCTAGGACCCCACGGTATCAACATCGCTGGTTTCGTTAAAGACTTTAACGATAAGACCCGTGATAAAGAAGGTCTCATCATTCCCGTAATTATCACCATTTACGCAGACCGTTCTTTCACGTTCGTTCTTAAGACCCCCCCGGCACCCGTTCTTATCAAGAAGGCTTGCAACATCGCTTCCGGTAGTGCAAAGCCCAACCGTGACAAGGTAGCAAAAATCACCAAGGCTCAAGTAGAAGAAATCGCAAAGATGAAGATGCCCGACCTTAACGCAGCATCTATCGAAGCAGCTTGCAGCATGATAGCAGGCACCGCTCGTAGCATGGGTGTTTTAGTAGAAGACTAGGAGGTGCGACATGAGAAAAGGTAAAAACTATAAAGATTCTTTAAAACTCTACGATAAGAGCAAAGCATACGAAACTGCAGAAGCAATCGATATCGCTCTCCAAACCGCAAAAGCAAAGTTCGACGAAACTATCGAAGTTTCCGTTAAACTAGGTGTTGACCCCCGTCACGCTGACCAACAAGTTCGTGGTGTTGTAGTTCTCCCCAACGGAACCGGTAAGACCGTTAAGGTTTTGGTTATCGC
>JAZNYA010000003.1:0-2079 GCA_045594145.1 Candidatus Stercoripulliclostridium sp.
TGTGAGAAAGCAAACGGCATAAGCGAAAAGCTAAAGCCGTATGGACTAAAGTTCGGGTATCACAATCACTCCATGGAATTCAAGAAGATGGATGGTAAGTTGGTAATAGAACGACTTATGGAAGATTGTCCCGAGATAGAGTTCATATTTGATACCTTCTGGTGTAGGTATGCAGGATACGACCCAACCGAGTGGATTGGGAAGTTAGAAGGAAGGGTTAGGGACATACACCTTAAAGATTGGAGTCCCGGCATACTAAAACTTCCAAGGATAATGGACGTAGGCAAAGGAAAATTAGACTTTGCAGAAATACTCCAAAAGGCAGAAGGCTCGGGAACGGAGAACGCACTAATAGAACACGACTTCACAAGGAATCCCGATAAAACTACGAAAGAGAGTATGGAATATCTAAAAGAGATATACATAAACAAATAAAACAACACTAACCAAGAAAAAAAGAAGGAATCCACTTATTGACGGCATCGCCAATATCTAGGAGAATAGATTATGATGAGAGCAAATACCAGTAGAAGAATAACTAAACCCATCGCCATAGCAATAATGCTGATAGCATTAACGCTTGTTTGCGGAATATTGTTTACTTCAATTAATATACAGCCTGCCTTTGCAGCGGAATATCCACAAACTACGCCGACAAAAGCATGGACAGATACCCACGAGTTTACCATAGCATCAATGTCGGACCAAAGGTTGCAATCATCCATGTCTACGTTGTCCGGTGCAACCACGCAATCGATATCTGATTTTTCGATAGCTTGTGGAACTACGGATGCCGACTATAATTCTTCGACGGCTCCGGCTTTCACCACAACTTCGAATAGTTGGACGTGGTCTTCTAATGCATCGGTAACTATGTCGGTATCATTTATGCATACCTTCCAAATTCCGAATGATTTGTTTGAATCTATAAGAGACGGTTTATATACTATATCCTTAAGTGGATCTGCATCAAGTAGCGATAAGAGTGATAATTCAGACTGGTATCATTCTTTATACGCCGGTATTGGCTATGCTTCTAGTGATAACGATGCTAAAGCAATAGGGGGATTTAATCAAATAAAGGGCTATGTTAGTAGTAGCTCCAGTAAAGTATTAAATGCCGGTTCTGTCACCCCGAGTGCTATATCAAACTTGGATTTTTCGACCATTAATTCAAACGTCTCCGCAAACAGCACCAAGTATTTGCGTGTGGGTATGTATGCTAGACCTTGGATTGGGGCTGGTGGTAAAATGACCATTACGCTTTCTAATTTGAGTCTAACTATTGAACCGGTTACTGCAACCATGTCTATGCCGTCTGACTATAACACCGATAACGACAGAACGTGGTCTCAAGACGAAATGATAGAGTACTATACGCAACCGAATAGTTCTATTAAAACGCTTTCTTCTCTTGATTTTTCGGAAACGATAAGCACTTATACAAGTATTGATAATACGACTAAATTCGTATCATCTTCAACTGGTAAATTTACTGCATCTGACTCTTGGAGTTACTCATCTGCACCCGGTGGTCCAGATACTTTGTACCACTTAGGTTTTATGCATACTTATAGGTTGACGGATACTGTATATAATGCGTTACTCAACAATGGAGCATCGCTATCGTTAAGAATGTCAGCGAATATTTCTGACGAAAAGCAAGACCCACCTGATGCCAGACTATGGCTATATGCTGGCATAGGAACGGCGATAAACGATAGTGTGGCGGTCACTTACAATGGATTCAAACAAGTGCAAGCTCGCTATAATTCAAACGTATATTATAAAAACAGTAGCAATTTTTCTAGTGTAGGCTTAGATACGTATTTCCAAACGTCTTCTTCCAATACGGGTTACAAATACCTAAGAATTGCATTTATGACGGAAGTTTGGCCTGGTAATTCTACCAATGATTTGAGTTTGACTTCGGTAAGAATTAACTTTAACATGGTAGAAAAAGTAGCGGTAGATACTACTACGCCAAGCAATACAAATATGACACAACCTTCTTCTGCTTCTTCTTCTAATTGGGTTCAAAACAAACAATATTATTCTAATAATTCGGATGATAATTCG
>JAZNYA010000004.1:0-3998 GCA_045594145.1 Candidatus Stercoripulliclostridium sp.
ACAGCAAGTATGCAGGAAGCGAGTTCAAAATCGAAGGCGAAAACTATGTAATCATTCGTCAAAGTGACATTCTTGCAAAGGTTCTATAAAAATAGGTAATATTAAGGAGAAATTATATGGCAAAGCAATTTAAGTATGGCGAAGAAGCCCGTAAGGCTCTGGAAGCAGGCGTTAATACCCTAGCAAACACCGTCAAGCTCACGCTTGGACCTAAGGGCAGAAACGTTGTTTTGGAAAGAAAGTACGGTGCACCCCTAATCACTAACGACGGTGTTACCATCGCAAAAGAAATCGAGCTAAAGGACCCCTTTGAAAACATGGGAGCCCAACTCATAAAGGAAGTTAGCGTTAAGACCAACGACGTAGCCGGTGACGGCACGACCACGGCTAGCGTACTTGCCCAAGCTATCATACGTGAAGGCCTAAAGAACGTTGCAGCGGGAGCAAACCCCATGCTATTACGTAAGGGCATCGCAATCGCAACCGAAAAGGCAAGCGAAGCACTAAAGGCTATCTCCAAGACGGTAGAAAGCAAGGCACAAATCGCATCCGTTGCATCCATCTCCGCAGGAGATGAAAACGTAGGTAAGCTCATAAGCGACGCTATGGAAAAGGTTGGCAAGGACGGTGTTATCACCGTTGATGAAGGCAAGAGCATGACCACCGAACTCGTTGTAGTGGAAGGCATGCAATTCGACCGTGGATATGCTAGTGCATATCTTGCAACCAACCCCGATAAGATGGAAGCCGTAATAGAAAGCCCCGTAATTCTAATTACCGATAAGAAAATTTCTTCTCTCCAAGAAATACTCCCCCTACTCGAACAAGTTATGAAGAACGGACTAAAGCTCGTCATCATCGCTGATGATATCGAAGGCGAAGCTCTAACCGCTCTCGTACTCAATAAGCTCAAGGGCGTAATCAACGTGCTTGCAGTAAAGGCTCCCGGCTTTGGCGACAGACGTAAGGCAATGCTGGAAGATATCGCAATCCTAACCGGCGGTCAAGTTATAAGTAGCGAAGTAGGCATGGAACTCAAGGACGTAAACCTATATCAACTCGGTAGAGCAAGACTCGTTAAGTCCGATAAGGACAACACCACCATCGTAGGCGGTGCAGGGGATGAAAATGCTATCCGTGCAAGAATCAACGTCATCAAGAGCCAAATCCAAGCATCAAGCAGTGATTACGATAGAGAAAAGCTACAAGAACGCCTTGCAAAACTCTCCGGTGGCGTAGCAGTCATAAACGTAGGTGCTGCAACGGAAATCGAGATGAAGGAAACCAAAATGCGTATTGAGGATGCCCTTTCTGCTACTAGAGCGGCAGTTGAAGAAGGTATCGTACCCGGCGGTGGCATAGCACTTCTTTCCGTAATCGAAAAGGTTAAGGAAGCAACCGAAGAGCTAAGCGGAGATTATAAGACCGGTGCAAATATCGTCATCAAGGCCCTTGAAGCCCCCATTAGACAAATTGCTGCAAACTGTGGCGTAGATGGTGGCGTAGTCATCAATAACGTACTCCGTGAAAAGAGTGCAACCTTTGGTTACAATGCTCTAACCGATGAATACTGCGATATGCTGGATTGTGGCATCATCGACCCGACTAAAGTTACTCGTTCCGCTCTCCAAAACGCAAGTAGCGTAGCAAGTACTTTGCTTACCACGGAAAGCCTTGTTGCAGATATTCCGGAACCGCCGGCTCCGGTAGCTGCTGGTGGTATGCCCGGTGACATGTATTAAAAACACGCTATTTTAGCGACCTACTTCACAAACATTAAAATCTCCACTCGGTCGTTTACGCTAAGTAAAGTCCCGTCGTGGAGATTTTTTGTTTGCTTGTATCTCATCTAAACTAGCGTGTTTTTATAAATGCGAAATGCGGAACTCGGAACGGGCTTCACTACGCTTACGCTTCGCTCACAAGGAGACTTGGTTTTGTGAAGTAATTCGCTAAAATATCCTTATCCTAAAGTTTATGGTTGCTCGCTCTCGTGTTAGAATTCTTAAAAACACGCTAGTTTGGATGAACAACCGACGGAAAAGAAAAAGCCCAAGGGGTTGCTGTAGTAGACCTACTGCTCCCTGCAGGGCTCTTTTGTTTTTCTATGGCTTTCGCCAAAATAGCGTGTTTTTTGTTTACATTTTGGATTGATGGTTCATACTTTGATTAAAAGGAGAGATTTTATTATGAACCCATTTAATGAAAAACCTATTAAGTTATCTAGTGCAATTCAGTCCTGGCGTATGCAGTACCCCAAGGCTTATAACCCTAGGGAAGTTGACCCCTATACCAAAACTCGCATAATTCTTATGAACGGCACGGAGTTTGAGTCCAACTGGTTTTCCCATAACTTCCAGCGTCATACCGATAATATGGATTTAAGGCGAGAGCTGGCTATCACGAGAAACCTGGAAAAACAGCAACAACTTAAGATTTCACTCCTAAAGCCCATTTCCGAAACTCCGCTCCAGCACACCATAGGCTACGAGCAACTTGCCGTTGACCTTACGGCAGAACTTGCCAAAAGAGCCAAGGATTGTTACGTAAAAAAGGCTCTCGACTTTGCATTGCTCGAAGACTTCGACCACCTTTATAGGTACGCCAACGAACTCGAAATGGAAGAAGGCATCATAGCGGAAAGGCTTGTTGGCAGATATACGGAAATTATGCCCGGTCGCCCCACTATCGCCCACCACCGCTACCCGATAGACAACGTAAGACGTCCCATCAACAGCAAGACGAGTGATAAGTTCACCGTGCTTACCACGCTCATAATAACCGCAGCGGAGCAACAAACGATGAACTACTATATGAATATCACCAACTTTGGAGCAACCGACCTTGCACGCAAACTATACCAAGAGATATGCAGAGTAGAAGAAGAGCACGTCACCCACTATGGAGCACTACAAGACCCCAACGCAACTTGGCTGGAAATGCTACTCTGGCACGAATACACCGAGTGCTATTTATATTGGTCTTGCTATAAGACGGAAACCAACGCATATATTAAAAAACTGTGGCAAGAAAACTTGGAAATTGAGATTGCACACCTTCATAAAGCAGTCGAACTACTAAACAAATATGAAGGCAAGGAAAAGGAAGAAGTTATACCCGACGGCACCTTCCCCGAGCCCCTATCTCTACACGAAAACGTAGATTACCTAAGGGAGATACTTTCCCATACCGTGCAGTTCACTTCCCTACTAGAAGACTACGAAAGGATAGAAAATCTATCCCCGGACGCAGACTTCTTCACCTATCAAGAGATACTCAACACACCGACCAATCAGGTACCTTCACATTGCGTTATTGGTACCCATATACGCAATTATGGCAAGGACTACCGCTTTAACGTAGCCCCCAATCCCATAAAGGAATTAAGGAGCAGAACCTGTGATAACACTTGTGTTGGCAGAACTCCAGGAGCGGCAAAGAGCAGTAATTTTAGTTGCTAAAGAGTCGCTTTGCAAAGTGCGGAGTGCGGAACGCGGAACGCGGAACGGCTTCACTACGCATTGCTCCGTTCACAAGGAAAAATATAATAATTAAAATCCTTGTGAGCGAAGCGAAGCCCATTTTGCAAACAATTCGCAGTTACTGCAGTTTGTTGCAAGCCGACTGCCTATCACAAAGTATTGTAATAATTACGAGTGTTCGGTTTACTCATCAGGTTTGCTACGCAAACTAGTGCATTTTGCATTAAAAAAAGGACAAGCTTTTGCTTGCCTTTTTTTGTAGGTCGCCAAAATAACCTTGTCATAAAGTTTATGGTTGCTCGTCCTATTGTTAGAATTCTTTAAAACGCATTAGTTTGGATGAGATAGGACGGAAAGAAAAAAACGTACGACAGGAGTTTACTTAGGGCTAAATGACTGAGTACGTTTTTTAACTTTTCTAACTAGCTCGCCAAAATAACCTTGTCTTAAAGTTTGAGTTAGCTCGTCCTACTGTTAGAATTCTTTAAAACGCATTAGTTTGGATGAAAGACAAGC
>JAZNYA010000005.1:0-2945 GCA_045594145.1 Candidatus Stercoripulliclostridium sp.
CGTGGCGTATCTATCGTAACCGAGGCTCTTCTTAACGTAAACGGAATAGATCCCAAAAACACCAAGATCGCTATCCAAGGTATGGGTAACGTTGGCTCCGTAACCGCAAGAATTTTGAGCGGTGAAATCGGTGCTAAAATCGTTGCTGTTTCCGACGTTTCCGGTGGTCTATATTGTGAAGATGGTCTTGATATCCCCACTCTTTACCAAATGGCTCTTAAGCGTCAACTCGTTGAAACTTACGATGCTCCCGGCGTTAAACACATCACCAACAAAGAACTCCTTCTTTGCGACTGTGATGTTCTCATCCCCGCAGCTCTCGAAAACCAAATCAACGTTGAAATCGCTGAAAACCTTAAGGCAAAAATCATCATCGAAGCAGCTAATGGTCCCACCACCGTTGAAGCAGACGCTATCCTTGCTCAACGTGGTATCCAAGTTCTTCCCGACATCCTTTCTAACGCAGGTGGCGTAGTCGTTTCTTATTTCGAGTGGTGCCAAAACATCCAAGGCTACTACTGGAGCGAAGAAGAAGTTAATGCTAAGCTAAAGGTTAAGATGATTAACGCATTTAACGACGTTATCGAAATGGCAAAGAAATATAACCTTTCTTACCGCCTTGCTGCTTATGCAGTTGCTCTAAATCGTCTTGTTTCCGTTGCAAAAGCTAAGGGTTACATCTTTAACTAAACCACGCTAAACTTAATTTAAACAACGTTAAACCCACTTGGTCGCTTCTTTAAGCAAATTCCAAGTGGGTTTTTTGCTAACAAATGCACCCCGTTTTAGTTTAATATATAATTTCAATTATATATTACTTATTGACTTTTACGTTCTTTTGTGATACTATTCAAGATAGCAAAAACAAAGGAGTTTTTTTATGCCAAAAATTACTGTTGATTGGAATACCGTTATCAATTTCGTTACCGACGCTTTTGTTGGCGTTGGCGTTCCCAGAGAAGACGCCGAAATCGTTACCGACGTTTTAGTTGAATCAGACCGCAGGGGTATTGAGTCTCACGGCGTTAACCGTTTTAAGCCTATCTACATCGATAGAATTAACGCAGGTATCCAAAATCCCGTTACTAACTTCGAAATTATCAAAGAAACTCCCACTACCGCAGTTGTCGACGGACACGACGGCATGGGTCAAGTTATTGGCTATAAGTCCATGAAAATGGCTATTGAAAAAGCAAAGAAATACGGCATGGGTATGGTTGCAGTTCGTAACTCTTGCCACTATGGTATTGCCGGTTACTATGCAAGCATGGCTGCTAAAGAAGGTTGCATCGGTATGACCGGTACTAATGCTCGTCCTTCCGTTGCTCCCACGTTCGGCGTAGAAGGCATGTTCGGAACCAACCCCTTCACCGTAGGTATCCCCACCGATGAAGAATTCAATTTCATCTTCGACTGTGCTACTTCTATCACTCAAAACGGCAAAATAGAATACTATGAAAGAATTGGTGAACCCGTTCATCCCGGCACTGTTATCGACATCGAAGGCAACGCTGTTGAAGGCGATGCAGGTGCTGCTCTAAGAGCTATCCGTAAAGGCACCGCTGCTCTTACCCCCCTTGGTGGCATCGGCGAAGACCTTGGTGGCTACAAAGGCTACGGCTTCACTATGATAGTTGAATTCCTTTCTTGCATACTACAAGATGGTATCTTCGGAAAGGCTCTGGACGGCAAAGATGAAAACGGCAACATCAAGCCCTATCAACTCGGTCACTACTTTATCGCAATCGATACTAACCACTTCCTAGGCGAAGAACTTGCTAGAAAGAAAGCCGGTGACGTCATCCGTGCTACCCGTGCTTCCAGAAAGGCTCCCGGTGCAGAAAGAATTTATACCGCAGGCGAAAAAGAATGGCTAGTATGGCAAGAAAGAAAAGATAAGGGCGTTCCGATTAACGAATCCGTTCAACAAGAAATGATAGAAGTCCGCAATAAGCTCGGTCTAACCCAATACGTATTCCCGTGGGAAAAATAAGGAGATAAATATGGATTACGCAAAAGAATCTTTAAAATGTCACTATAATTGGAAAGGTAAAATCGAAGTTGTTCCCCGTGCAAGTGTAACTTCCAAAGAAGAACTCTCCCTTGCATACACTCCCGGTGTTGCAGAGCCTTGCCTAGAAATCCAAAAAGACATAAACAAGAGCTACGAACTCACTCGTAGATGGAACCTTGTTGCAGTTATAACTGATGGTACCGCAGTTCTCGGCCTTGGCGATATAGGTCCCGAAGCCGGCATGCCCGTTATGGAAGGTAAATGTGTACTATTCAAAGCTTTTGCTGACGTAGACGCTTTCCCCCTTTGCGTTAAGAGCAAGGACGTAGATGAAATCGTTAGAACCATTTCTCTAATTTCCGGCTCCTTCGGTGGCATCAACCTTGAAGACATTGGTGCTCCACGTTGCTTCGAAATCGAAAGAAAGCTAAAAGAATGCACCGATATACCGATTTTCCACGACGACCAACATGGTACTGCAGTCGTTTGTGCAGCAGCAGTTATCAACGCAGTTAGAGTAGTCGGCAAGAAACTTGAAGATTGTACCGTTGCATTTAGCGGTGCAGGTGCAGCAGGCTGTGCTATTGCTAAGCTCTTCCTACAACTCGGCGTAAAAGATATCTATATGTGCGACCGTCAAGGTATCCTTAATATTGATGATCCTAATATTATGGAATCCAAGAAAGATATTGCTGCTATCACCAACTTTGCAAGAAAGAGTGGTACTTTGGCAGATGCAATGAAAGGCGCAGACATCTTTGTTGGCGTTAGCGCTCCAGGTGTTGTTACCGAAGAAATGGTTGCATCCATGGCCCCCGGTGCTATCGTAATGCCCATGGCAAACCCTGTACCCGAAATTATGCCTGACCTCGCTCTTAAAGCAGGCGCAGCGGTTGTTGGTACCGGTAGAAGCGACTTCCCCAACCAAATC
>JAZNYA010000006.1:0-2938 GCA_045594145.1 Candidatus Stercoripulliclostridium sp.
GAACTAATTTGATTAAAGAAGGAAGACGCATCTAGATAAACTTTACCTAAAGTTGAGCATTTTTGGATAAGCTTGACGTCATAATCACCATAGATTCCTTCCGGGAAAATATAAGAATATGCTTTTACTTTTGGAATATCCGAGATGGTAAATGGAGAATTTTGGTTTAAACAACGAGTAGTAAGTTCATCTTTACTTTGGGTGATTTGCTCAATAGACTTTCTGACTTCTTGGGAAGACGTGGTAAAATGCGGAAAAACTTGAGTGTTTTTACCATAAAGATGGAAAAGATAATCTTTGTATTGCTTGGTGAGTTTGGTAACCAATCCAACCCTAAAAAGACACGAAGCACACGTGGTAGCAGCATAAAGTGCCACGCCACCGGGACGAACGTCTTTAGGTTGGGAAACGTAGGTTGAGTCGCTTTCAATGGAAAATTTCCCAAATATTACGGCATCGAGCATTTCGTCGATTTCTATTTTTACTTTCTTTCGTGTCATTACGATTTCTTTAACTCGTAGGTTTTTAATTCTTCGACGGGAATAATTTTTACTCCATCAAATAGATGGTCTGTAGATTTGTTTGGAGTAACGTGTGTTGCAAGAATTGTAGCATTGGTTTTTGCAGAAAGTTCTTTAGCGTGTGCGGCAGTCATATGTGGACCTTTAAAGCCAACGGGCTTTGAACAATCGGCAAGAAGATAGTTGCTTTTTACTGCAAGATTTAAGACGTTGTCACAATATTTAGTATCTCCTGTGATGCCTAAATTTACGTCGCCTTTTATTAATACTCCATGATTTACGACCGGGTGGTCCAGTTTATAAAAAGTTAAGTTTAGGTTACCAATATCAACGCTTGAGTTACCATTAATATCATGAACTATAAAGCGTGGGTGGGTTAACAAAATTTTTTCATAATCGCTTCCGGTTAAATGTGTATAGACGTTTAACTTAACGTTCAAATCGTCAAGGAGATAGCGGAAGGGCAAAAGATCGCTTGTGTGGTCGAAGTGTAAATGTGTAAGATAAACAGCGGTCAAATCTTTCATGTCAATTAAAGATTTTAATCTACCTAGTACTCCACTTCCACAGTCGATTAGTAACTTAACGTTATCTTGCTCTACTAGATATCCGCTACAAGCGGAATTGGAGTCTTGTGGGTAGGGGCCGTATTTTCCTAAAATCGTTAACTTCATAGTTCACCTTAATTATTTTCTTACAAAAGTATACACTTATTTCGTAGATTTTGCAATACGTTACCATAACTTTTAATTTGAGCAACCATCTTTATTTTACGCGCGTAAATTAGTATTGACTTTTCGTAGAATATGTATTATTATTAAAATATCAAATTGTGACCTAAAGGTGTACACGTATGCGTAAATTTATCGTTTTAGTATGCTCAATTTTATTATTAGCTTTGTTAGCCGTTACTTTTGTCGCTTGTACGGACAATTCCGGCAACAAATTTACTTTGGAATTAGTCGATAAAGACGTTGAGTATTTTGAATTCACCGTTGGTGAAATTAATTGGGATGATATCGAATTTTTCGTTTATGACAACGAAAATAATTTGCTTGGCTCCTATACTGCAAGTCTTTCTATGGTTAAGGCTGAAGACGTCGATAAATTAAATACCGCCGGTATTAAGACAGTTACTTTGAATTTCCAAGGTGCAGAGTTGCTTGTTACCTTTAAACTTAATTCACCGGTCTACAAGGTAGAGTACACAGTTGTTTACAATGCGGGTGAAGGCATATTTAAAAATTATGAAGGCACTCCGAATACACTTGAGTTAAAATATGACGTAATACGTGAAATACCTACTCCTGTTAGAGATGGTTATGAATTTTTGGGTTGGTATGAAGACGTTAATGCAACAGGTACAAAGATAATTACACCTTATACACCCAAACGCAATTTGACTTTGTACGCAAAATGGTCTGACCAAAGAAGATATAACGTTACGTACTCCGTTTATGAAGATAATCGTAAAAAACAAGATTTAGAAGCTTCTTATAACGTTGAGCATGGTAAAGACGTAATTCTTCCTTATGCATCAAATATAGTAGGGTACAATTTCGTTAGATATGAAATTTCTAACTTAGATGACGAAGGTGCTGAGATAGTTTATATTAATTCCGATTCCGAAGTCGAAGAATACGTTTATAACGTAAAGAATAATTTGCACGTTATTTTGCGTTATAACATCAAGATGATTACCTTGACCTTTGTTTCTAGCAGTTGGCCGGAGAACAAAGAGTTTGAAAACGTAATTAATCCTGCAGAACCAATTTTTGTTACTGGTGGAATATACACTATCAAAGTTCCGTATGGAACCATACTCCAAAAAGATATTCTTCCAATTCCTACGTTACCGGAAAAAGAAGGTCACGATGGTGTTTGGATTGACGACGCAACCGGCCAAGAGCCTGTATACGCTAAGGCTACTACCGATATGTTCGTTACGGCCAAATATGACATAAAATATTATTCGATGACATTTTATGATGAGAATAATAAGTTGATTGAAAATGCAACTCGTTCCATACAATACAATGCATTTTTGGATAAGGAGCCGGTTGTTCCGGAAAAGACTGGTTACAATGGCGTTTGGAAGGTTGAAAATAAGGGATATTCTAACCTTCATCCCGCAGGTGAATTCATAGAGTATGACTTAAAGGCAATTCCTATGAAGGAAGACGTAAAGGTATTTGCGTTCTATGAAGCCAAGTCATTTGATATTTCCTATAGCTATAAAATGGAAGGAATGTCTGAAGCTTACGTTGAAAAATTTACTTATCAGTATGGTCAAGTTATTGATGCACCTATCGATTTGACCGTTCAAAGAGAAGTGGAAGGGGTTACTTATAATGGTTATGACGCCAAACGTTACGAAATAATTTGGTATTCTTCACCTAATCTTTCAAAGGAAAAGA
>JAZNYA010000007.1:0-3307 GCA_045594145.1 Candidatus Stercoripulliclostridium sp.
GGACATAACGGTTCCGGTAAAAGCACTCTAGCAAAACTTCTTAACGGATTTTTGCTTCCCGATGAAGGTAGCGTGAAAATAAACGGCCTTGATACTCGTGACGAAAGTTTGGTTTATGATATCCGCTCTAAAATCGGCATGGTTTTCCAAAACCCGGATAACCAGATGGTTGCGTCCATTATAGAAGACGACCTTGCATTTGGCCCGGAAAACTTGGGCGTACCGAGAGAAGAAATAGAAAAACGTATCACTTGGGCGTTGGAAACCGTCAATATGAGCGAACATCGTCATCGTACGCCTACAAAACTCAGCGGTGGACAAAAACAACGTATCGCAATTGCCGGCGTGCTTTCTATGCTACCGGAAATTTTGGTGCTTGATGAATCGACTGCAATGCTAGACCCCAAAGGTAGAGCCGAAGTTTTGGAAACGGCAAGCCGTCTTAACAAAGAAAAGGGTATGACGATAATACTCATCACTCACTATATGGATGAAGCCATAAACGCCGATAAAGTTATGGTTTTAAGCGAAGGCGAATTGTTGCTCAGTGGTACTCCAAGAGAAGTTTTTAGTGCAGAAGGCGTAATCAAGCGTTCTTCTTTGGAATTGCCCGTCGCATCATCAATTTCCGTAAAAATGAAAGAACTTGGCTTCGACGTCGATTTTTCACTTACCGATGAAGAGCTTGTGGAGAATATATGCAAATTAAAGTAGAACATCTAAAATATACTTATTCTCCCAAAACACCTTTTGAGAAGGTGGCTCTTGACGATATCAATTTTACCATTAACGAAGGCGATACCGTTGGTATTATAGGCTCTACCGGTTCCGGAAAGAGTACACTATGCCAGCACTTTAATGCACTCATTAGAATATCGCATGGTCAAATTTTTGTAGGCGACGTTGCTCTCCATGCAAAAAAGGTGGACCTTGGTTCATTGCGTAAAGCGGTAGGTATGCTTTTCCAATATCCCGAATACCAACTTTTTGCAGATACCGTAAAGGATGACGTTGCGTTTGGACCCATCAATTTTGGCTCCGGCAAAGAAGATGCGGAAATACTCGCAAGATATGCTTTGGAGCTTACCGGCGTAGACTATGAAGAAGTAAAAGATAAGTCCCCCTTCGAGCTTTCCGGCGGACAAAAAAGGCGTGTTGCCATAGCCGGAGTAATAGCATCAAAGCCGGAAGTTTTGGTCCTGGATGAGCCGACGGCCGGTCTTGACCCCAAGGGCAAAAAAGAGATATTGGACCTTGTTAAAAAGTTGAAAGAAAGTTACGTCAAAACCGTTGTAATGATATCTCACAATATGGATGAAATAGCAGAGTATTGTAATCGTGTAATAGTGCTTGATGATTCCAAACTCTTGTATGATACTACGCCGAGAGAACTCTTTGGTGACCCGGAAAAATTAAAAGAAACAGGACTGGAAGTACCCCACGTTGTAAACGTTGCTTTACGCCTTAAGGAAAAGGGCATAGACTTAGGTGAAATACCGCTTACGCAAGAAGAACTCGTTAACCTTCTTGGAAGGAGTTTAAGATGAGAGAAGTAAGTTTCGGACAATACTATCCAAGCAATTCTCTCGTTCATAAACTTGATGCAAGAGTGAAATTGCTCCTTACCATTGCCTTCATTGTAATGGTATTTTTGGTAAGCAATTTGTATTCGTATATTGCCGTTGTTGCATTTATACTTTTAACCACTTTGGTATCCCGAGTCCCAGTTTTAAAGGTGCTAAAGAGCATAAAAGCGATAATATTCATCGTCATCATAATGAGCATAATAAACCTTTTTGCCAATGCAGAAGGCAAGGTTCTTTGGTCTTGGTGGATTATTACGATTACCGATGGCGGAATCATTAATGCAGTCAATCTTGCTTTAAGATTAATTTTCTTGGTAATGGGTACTTCTCTATTAACATACACGACGACGCCTATGGAGTTAACGGATGGTATGGAAAGTTTAATGTATCCCCTTAAGCTCATAAAAGTACCCACCCACGATATAGCGATAATAATGTCGATAGCTCTTCGCTTCATACCCATTTTGATGGAAGAAGTAGATAAGATTATGATGGCACAAAAGGCCAGGGGTGCTTGCTTTGATAGGGGTGGACTACTAAAGAGAGCGAAGGCACTTTTGCCCGTTCTTATTCCGCTTTTTGTTTCTGCTTTCCGTCGTGCCGACGAGCTTGCTTTAGCTCTTGATGCAAGATGCTATAACGCTACTCCCAATCGCACCAAATACAAGGTTTCCAAAATTGGATTAAAGGACGTAGTAGCAACGCTTATAACGGCTGTGTTTATAGTGCTTGTTGTTGCCATAAATAATAACTTCTGGGGGTTGTATTAATGTTTCGCTATGCTATGATAATAGAGTATGACGGTACTGAATACGCCGGATGGCAAAGGCAAAAGAACGCAGTATCCGTTCAACAAAAAATAGAAGAAGCGTTGGAAATAGTTCTTGGTGTAAAGACGATAATCCACGCAAGCGGAAGGACAGATGGCGGTGTGCACGCAGAAGGACAAGTGGCACACTTTGATTCGGAAAAAGAATTGAACCCAAGAAGCACGGCTTATTCGTTGAATAGCTTGTTGCCTAGTGACGTAAAGATTCAAAAAATACTAAAAGTTGCACCCGACTTTCATGCTCAATACTCGGCAAAACGCAAAACGTATTTGTATAGAAGCTACGTCAGCGAGTGTCCGTCTCCGCTAAAAGATAGATTCTATGCTCGTGTTTTACCGCCCGTAGACGTGGAAAAAATGAAGAGAGCCGGCAAAAGTCTAATAGGGAAGCACGACTTTAAAGCATTTTGCTCTACGGGAAGTTCAATAAAATCTACCGAAAGAGAAATATATGAATTTAACGTTATAGAAAATGGCGACGAAGTGATTTTTGAAATAACGGGAAATGGTTTTCTCTACAACATGGTTAGGATTATAGTGGGAACGTTGTATTTCATAGGGAAAGGCAAACTTCCCGAAACAGCGATAGAAGAAATGCTTAATACCGGCAATAGGCGTGCAGGCGGTAAAACCTATCCCGCTTGTGGTCTTTCTTTGAAGAAAGTCGAATATGTGGACGCAGAGAGTTAAAAATATAATTTTTAGTTAAAAAAGTAGCGTTTTTTATTTGACTTATTTGAACTTATATAATATTATATTTAGGCACGCGACATTTTTGAGAAAGAACTAGCCCCTCCGACTCAAAAGAATCGATAAAAAACTGGAGGATTTACCATGAAATCATATATGGCAAAACCCGAAAACGTTGAAAGAAAATGGTACGTAGTGGATG
>JAZNYA010000008.1:0-1890 GCA_045594145.1 Candidatus Stercoripulliclostridium sp.
GAAGACTTGATAACGTTGTATACCGCATGTGCATTGGCTCTTCCAGAGCACAATCCAGACAACTTGTTGCACACGGCCACATCACCGTTAACGGCAAGGTAGTAGATATTCCTTCCTACCTAGTTAAAGAAGGTGACGTAATCGCTGTTAAGGAAAGCAAGAAAGAAAAGCCCTTCTTCGTAGAACTCAAGGGTGCAAAAATTGCTAACCTTCCCAAGTGGGTTTCTTTCGATACCGAAACTCTAACCGGTAAAGTAGAAGCTATCCCCACCCGTGAAGACGTTGATTTATCTATCGCAGAACATCTTATCGTCGAATTGTACTCTAAATAATCCGGATAGGAGGAACAGATTATGTTGGAAATTTTCAAGCCCAGTATCGTCGTTGATGAAAACTCTAACGGCTCCGAAGCTACTTTCGTGGTTGAACCTTTGGAAAGGGGTTTTGGTACGACCGTTGGTAACTGCCTTCGCAGAGTTCTCTGCATGGCTCTTCCCGGCGCTGCTATCAAAGGCATCAAAATAGAAGGCGTTGCTCATGAATTCAGCACCATCCCCGGCGTTCGTGAAGACGTTGCAGAAATCATCCTTAACCTTAAGGAAGTTGCAATCAAGGTTCTCGACCCCGAAAACTTTGAAGATTCCGTCGTAACACTAGTTCGCAATACTGCCGGCGTTGTTAGCGCAGGTGACATCGATTTCCCCACCGGAATCGAAGTTAAAAATCCCGAAGCATACATTTGTACCATCGAAGAAGGTGCAACTCTCAGTATGGAACTTACCGTTGGTTGTGGTAGAGGTTATGTTTCCGCAAAGAACAATAAGACCGCTAAAACTCCCATCGGCTATATTCCGATTGACTCGTTGTATTCTCCCGTTGTTGCAGCAAGCTACTCGGTTGAAAGCACCCGCGTAGAGCAATCTATCGACTACGACAAATTGAGATTAAACGTTAAGACTAACGCAACCGCTACCCCCAGTGAGGTAGTATCACTTGCATCTAAGGTTATGAGCGACCATCTCAAGCTATTCATCGACCTAATGGAAGGCATGAACGGCAGAGATATTCTCATCAGCCGTGACGACAAGGACAACGATAAGGTTCTCTATATGAGCATCGAAGAACTAGACCTTAGCGTAAGACCCCTTAACTGCCTAAAGCGTGCAGGTATCTACACCGTAGAAGACCTAACCAAGAAGACCGAAGAAGATATGCTTAAGGTTCGTAACCTTGGTAGAAAGTCTCTCGATGAAGTTATCCGCAAACTCGAAGGCATCGGCAAGACCTTAGCAAACAAGGAAGACTAAAGGAGTATAATTATGGCAATTAACAGAAAATTAGGAAGAAGAACTGACCTTAGAACCCAATTGGTATATAGCCAAGCTTCTGAACTTCTTTGGAACGGCAAAATTGAAACCACCGTTGAAAGAGCAAAGGAAGTTAGAAAGGTAGCAGAAAAAATGCTAACTCTCGCTATCAATACCTATGAAGATACCGTTACCGTAACCAAGCAAAAGCTCAACCAAAAGGACGAAAAATTTGACGTTGAATTCGTTAACGACGGTCCCAAAAAGCTTGCTGCTCGTCGTAAGATGATGGCAACTCTAGAAGACCTTCAAGAAATCCAAGCTGACAAAGAAAAGAAGGCTGATTTCAAAAAGCGTACTGCAGACGTTAAGCATCCTTTGATTGAAAAGATGTTCCGTGAATATGCACCCAAATATGCAAAGCGTGCTGAAGAACTCGGACAAAAGGGCGGATATACCCGCATTATCAAGCTTGGTGCTCGCCGTGGTGATGATGCTGAAATGTGCATCATTGAACTTGTATAGTAAAAACTCGTTATTTTAGCGAAATACATCACAAAACCAAAACTCCCTTCAGGTCACG
>JAZNYA010000009.1:0-14968 GCA_045594145.1 Candidatus Stercoripulliclostridium sp.
CAATCGATATATTCTTTATAGGGGGCAAATAACTTATCTATCTCTTCTTGCGTTGCAAGGTCGGCTTTATTATAAAGCAATACCGGTTTTATGCCTTCAAGATGACAGTTGACTATGATTTTATCAATAAGGAGCATATCCGGTTCCGGCTCTTTTGCTACAACTATAAGAGCACTATCGACGTTAGAAACAAAGGGTCTCACTAGCTGATTTGTTCTGGGTTTTACGACGTCGATTATAGCATCGCCACGCTCAAAAACGATTTTTACGTCGTCGCCAACGTATATATCGCCTTGCAAACGCAACTTTCCACGAGCAAAAGAACGATATTCTTTACCATCTTCGCCCCTTACGGTATAGCGGTTTGATACTATTTTTATAACTTTTCCGTCTAGTGATTTATTCTTCATCTTCACCCCTATTGACTACGTCGTGCTCAGCAAGATATTTTACTCTTAGTTGTCCGCATGCCCCGTCAATATCATTGCCCATGCTATGTCTAAGCGTTGCGGATATGCCTTGCTTGTTTAGGTTATCTATGAATTCCTTAATATAATTACCCTTTATGCCACGAAGCCCCTTTTCCTTAACGTAATTAAGGTTAATGAGATTGACGTGACAAGGAAACCCTTTAAGAAGTCTTGCGAGTTCATCCGCACTCTTCTTATCGCTATTTTTTCCTTCCACCAAGGCGTATTCGAATATAACTCTTCGACGAGTTTTTTCAAAATAATATTTAGCAGCGGAAATAAGTTCTTTAATAGGATAAGCTTTATTGACGGGCATAAGTGCAGAACGCTTTTCATCCGTTGCAGCATGCAACGATATCGTTAAAACTACGGGAAGATTGCTTTCTGCTAGTTCTTTTATTTTGGGCACTAATCCGGAAGTTGACAAGGATACGTTTCTTAAACTTATATTTATTCCCTTTTCCGCACTCAAAAGCTCTAAAAACTTGGTTACTTCATCGTAGTTATCAAGCGGTTCGCCACTACCCATAAGCACTACGTTGGTAATTGCCCTGTCTTTAGGAGTACCGCCATGTAACCTGTTTACGCAAAGCACTTGACCGATAATTTCTCCGGCAGTGAGATTTCTAACCAAACCACCGAGTCCACTTGCACAAAATGCACATCCCATACGACAACCTACTTGAGTACTTACGCAAAGCGTATTACCATATCGGTGGGGCATAAATACCCCTTCTATAACGTTACCGTCGTTTAGTGCATAAAGATACTTTTCCGTTCCGTCTTTACCTACAAGACGCTCTATAATCTTTAAAGAAGTTGCAAAATAATCTGTTTTTACTGCATCCAAAAGAGCCCTTGGCAAATTGGTGGCTTCTTCATATTCCTTATGACGCATTGCTAAATCGTAAAGCTGACCTGCTCTAAATTTAGGTTGACCTAAGCTTAAAACAAGCTCTTCGATTTCATTGTAACTTAAATCTTGCAAACACTTCATTTATTTCTTCCTTAATTTTGCAACGTAAAATCCGTCGAATTCCTTGCCCGGATATAGCGTTATTTCGCCCGTTTCACTGTGCTCGAAGGGTAACATTTCGAAATCGCTATTTTTCAAGAGAAAATCTCTAACAGCCGTTTCATTTTCCGCTTTTAGCACGGTACAAGTAGAATATAAAAGTATTCCGCCACGTTTTACGTATTTTGCACTTTGCTTTAGTATAGCTCTTTGCTCTTTTATTAGTTCTGGGTATTTCTTTTGGGCGTAATCCAAAGCGATATCAGGACGCTTTGCAATTACTCCAAGCCCACTACAAGGAGCATCTACCGTAACTATATCAAATTTACTATGCCACTCTGCACGGTCCTTTTTACCATCATTAACCATTGCCCTTAGTTTTACGCCCATACGAGTCGCATATTTTTCTATCAATTTAACTCGAATAGGATGCAAGTCGCACGCCGTGACTATTGCACCACGCTCTGCCGAATATACTGCCTTTCCACCGGGTGCCGAGCATACGTCAAGCAACGTCTTACCATCCACGTCGCCTAATGCTTGAACGGCAAACATGGAAGATGGAGATTGGAAAGTGAGTTTTCCCTTTTCAAAAGCTTTCTTTACGGCATCATTATTTTTGACAAAATACCCACCAACAGAACTTTCTTGGTACTCACCAATTCCGGCAAGCACTTCTTCCTTATTTGCCTTAGCAGAAATTCTAACGTGTTCGCTAGCACCTCTTGGTGGCATAAGAACACTTTCTGCTCTTTCACCCAAGTCTTCTATTATCGCCTTAACCAGAACGTATGGCAAATTATACTTTGCTTCCAAAACGCTCTTTTCATCCGTAGGCAATGAATACTCTTCCCTGGTTACTTTCTTTAGTACTGCGTTAACAAATCCTTTTAGTTCCTTTTTGCCTACGTCTTGCACTAAATCCACACTTGCGTTAACAATGGCATAATTTGGTATCTCAAGATACTTAATTCCATATATAGCCTGCATAAGTATAATCTTTATTACAGGTTTTGGTGCTTTAGGGCAAAGTGCGGAAACTATTTGGTTTAATTCATAATATCTTTCTACCACACCATAAACTATCTTAGTAATTAGCGGACGGTCCGGTGTGTTTTTAAGGTCGGAAAGAGCGACGTTAATGAACGCCCCTTCTCTAATTATCTTAGACAAATATTCATAACTCTGTCTTAATACAACCTTATCCATATATTATTTAAGTACGCTTCCTATCTTTATAGGTCTTCCCAAGTTATAGGCTCCTACGCTCATCGCCTTTCCGCCTTCGCCTTGAACGGTTACAAAAGCTAAGCTTGTGCCACCGCCACAGCTAACGACAAAACGCTCTTTCTTATTTTCTATTACTTGACCTATTTCGCCACTAAACTCAGACTCGGTTACAACGGTCTTGATTACTTTAAGTCTACCATAGTCGGTAAAGCAATATGCTCCCGGGTATCCATAAAAAGCTCGAACTTGATTGTGTATTTCTCTAGCCGTTTTACTAAAGTCGATTCTACCATCTTCCTTAGTGAGTTTCTTGCAAAAAGTTGCTTGGCTATGGTCTTGCGGAATACTTTCCGCCTTTCCGCTTTCTATTAGGTCTAATGCTTCCACTATTGCGGTAGCAGATAAGTCGGCTAGCATATTAAAGCACTCTTCTTGATTTTCGTCACCGCTCAGTTTTATTTTGCGTTGTAAAATGATATCACCGGCATCAACGGCTCTAACCGTCTTCATTATCGTGGTGCCGATTTCTTCATCTCCGTTCAATATTGCCATTTGTATGGGAGACGAGCCACGATACTTTGGTAAAAGAGATGCATGGGTATTAACTATACCATTAGGGCAAATTGCAATTATTTCGTCCGATAATATTTGTCCATAAGCACTGGTAACCATAATATCTGCATTAAGGCTCTCTAAAACTTCCTTGCCTTCCTTGCTTATGGATGCAAATTGATATAGCGGAATATCTTTCTCTAACGCATAACTTTTAACCGGTGAAAAAGTTATCTTACCATTTCTTCCGTTAACTTTATCGGGTTGAGAAACTATGGCGACAACTTCGTGTCTGCTCTCATCAATCGCTTTTAATACGACGCTAGAAAAATCGCCCGTGCCTAAAAAGATTACTCTCATTAACGTTTTCCTTCTTTTTCCTTTTTATCAATAAAAAGTATGCCGTCTAAGTGGTCGGTTTCATGGCATATTATGCGAGCCGTCCAATCGGTAGCATGCATGACTTGCTTTTCTCCGTTACGGTCAAAATATTCTACCGTAAGACTCATGGGACGATTGACTTTACCATTTTTAGAACTATCTACCGATAAACATCCTTCTAGTCCTATTTGACTTCCCTTAGCTTTAGTGATAACGGGATTTATCATTTCCGTAATATCGCCTTCGGTGGGTTCAATTATAACTACTCTCTTAGAAATTCCAACTTGCGGAGCAGCAAGACCTACGCCTTCTGCAACGTGTAAGGTTTCCTTCATGTCATCAAGAAGTTGATGTAATCTTGCATCAAAAACTTCTACTTCTCTTGCCTTCTTGCGTAAAATAGGTTCGCCTTCTTTGAATATATTTCTAATTGCCATATTATTCTCCTATAGCATTTGTTGTGGGTTTATTTCCGAAAATACCGATACACCACCGGCATTTCCTTCGTTTGCTATTGCATATATGATGGGCATAAGCTCTTCTTCTTTTTCGGCATCCAACCAAATTACTATTTGATAGCGATAAAAACCACGCAGTTTCTTAAGCGGTGCCGTCATCTTTTGCAAATTTCTTATACCGTCGTTATTTTTCTTAACCGTAACAAGTTTTGCAGTCAGTCTGTCTGCTGCAATTCTAGATTCATCTTGATTTTCCGATAATACCAAAAGCCTTACGATTTTGGTGAACGGCGGGTATTTGGTAAGCTCTCTAGAGTTGATTTCTTTAGTATAAAAGCCTTCAAAATCATACTCCTTGGCATAGCCGTAAACGTAATGACGTGGCGAGTAAGTTTGCATTATTACTCTACCGGGCTTTTGCTCTCTTCCCGCTCTTCCTGCAACTTGTGTGATAAGTTGGAAGGTACGTTCTGCAGACCTATAATCACTATAATAAAGGGACAAATCCGCATCGATTATACCAACTAAAGTTACGTTCTTAAAATCGTGTCCTTTGGCTATCATTTGCGTGCCGACTAATATATCGGCTTTGCCTTCACCAAAGTCGGAAAGTATTTTAACGTAACTATCTTTAGTCTTGGTCGTATCGTTATCCATACGCAAAACTCTAGCGGATGGGAATAACTTTAAAACTTCATCAACGACCTTTTCGGTACCCGTTTTGCCTTCTTTAAGGTCTTCATATCCGCATTTGGGACATTTGTTTATCGTTCTATATTTTGCTCCACAGTAGTGGCAACGCAAGCTTTCATCTTCTTGGTGATACGTAAGACTTACGTCACAATTAGGACACTTTGGAACAAAACCACAATTCCTACATCTCTTGAAAGATGCAAATCCACGCCTATTAAGGAACAGCATAGCTTGGTTGCCGTCCTTAAGCGTTTCTTCCAAAGCAGAAACCAAACATGCCGAAAATACGCCGGTATTTCCTAGCCTAATTTCGTCACGCATATCAACGGTTTCTATTGTGGGCATTTGCTTTTTGTTAGCACGATTTTTTAAGGTAATGAGCTGGTATTCTCCTTCCATCGCCTTGTGATAACTCTCTAGTGACGGAGTAGCACTTCCTAAAATAAGTTTGGCTCCATTATGCTTTGCCCTAAATTCCGCAACGTCACTCGTAAAATATCTGGGATTAGATTCCGATACGTAGCTGTTATCGTGTTCTTCATCTATGATTATTACGCCAACGTCCTTCAACGGAGCAAACACAGCACTCCTTGCTCCCAAAGCAACTTTAGCTTGACCGAGCAGTAATCTACGCCACTCGTCATATCTTTCGCCGTCGGAAAGGCCACTATGTAAAACGCTTACTTTATCGCCGAATCTCGCTCTAAATAGCCCGTGCATTTGGGGTGTAAGAGATATTTCCGGGACAAGCATAATTGCCGTTTTGCCTTCACTTAGCACTCCATCAATTACGTTCATGTAGATTTCCGTTTTTCCACTACCCGTAACGCCGTGTATTAGGTACGTGCCGGCTTTTCCGTTTTTAATAGTATCTACCGCTGTTTGTTGCTCATCCGTGAGAGTGACGATTTTGTTTTCTTTGTTAAGACTAAACGGAGTTCTGTTTTCTTCCATTTCTTGTCTTATAAGAATACCTTTTTCTACTAACGCCTTTACGGCGGAAGGTGAGTACTCTGCGTTAACTTCACTCTCTAACGCAATACCTTCTTTTTCTAGCTTTATAATTATTGCTCTTTGTGCCTTAGCACTTTTTGATACTAAATTAAGAGCATCTTCTAGGGGCAAATCCGTGTTAAAAGAAACGTAATTTTTCTTTAAAACCTTCACCCTTCCGCCACGAAGTTTAGCCGGTACGAACAACCTTAGGCAATCTATAAGCCTAAGATTTTTTGTTGCCATATACCTAGCAAGCTCTATCATTTCCGGAAGAATTACCGGGTATTCGTCTAATTTTAGGATTATATCCTTTACGTCATAGCGACAGTTCGAAGTTTCCTTTTTAGCCACGACAAAGCCTTCCACTTGACGTCTTCCAAAAGGCACCAAAACACGATGCCCTACTTCAACGTTAAATGGAGCATGATAATCAAAAACTTTATCTACTTCGGAATTCGAAATATCTACTATAACTTCGTAAAACATTAAACTTCTAGTAAAGTATCAAGTATGATGTGAGCAAGTTCGGCTTTGGGCATCTTTTCTAAGCAAGTCATGGCCCCATTTGCCGTAATTAGCGTTGCAACGTTGGTATCAACGTCAAAACCGGCTCCTTCCATAGTAACGTCGTTAGCAACCATTAAGTCTCCATTTTTATCACGTAATTTGCCTATTGCGTTAGCAAGCAAATCTTCGGTTTCAGCTGCAAAAACAACGAGCTTCTTGTCGCCCTTGACGGAGCCTACTTCTTTAGCAATATCCGGATTCTTAACGAGTTCTAAGGTCAAACTTTGGCTCTTAATCTTTTGAGCAGAGTAATTCTTAACCTTATAATCTCCAGGTGCTGCCGCCATAATAACGGCATCGACTCTGGAAAGATTTTCCATTACTGCATTACGCATTTCTTCGGTGGTTTTAACGTTTATAACTTCCGCTCCCTTGGGAGTAGGTGCCGTGGCCTTTGCCTTAACTATTACTACGTTTCCGCCTCTTTCGGTTACGGCTTCTGCAATAGCCATGCCCATCTTACCTGATGAGCGATTGCCTATAAAACGTACTCCGTCGATAGGTTCTTCCGTGCCACCCGCAGTAACCAAAATGGTTTTTCCACGATAATCCGGGTTAGGAGTTAACGCCTTATCGACAATAGAAACTATATTGATAGGCTCTTCCATTTTGCCCTTACCTACGTCGCCACAAGCTAGTCTACCTTCAGTAGGCTCTATGAAATGGTAACCTAAATCTTTTAGCTTTTGAATATTTGCTTGCGTTATGGGATTGAGATACATATTCGTATTCATCGCAGGACAAATATAAACCGGGGTTTTTGTTGCAGACACCGTAGTGGTTAACATGTCGTCGCAAATGCCTTCGGCTATCTTTGCGATAACGTTTGCAGTAGCCGGAGCGATTACGAAAGCAGACGCAAGTTTAGCATAGCTTATATGCTCTACTTCAAACTCTCTTTCTTTATCAAAGGTTTCGATTACAACCTTATTGTTTGACAAAGTTTCAAAAGTTAAAGGGGTTACGAATTCGGTGGCGTTGCGAGTCATAACAACTCTTACGTCATAGCCCAGCTTAACGAATCTGGATACTATTTCGCAAGACTTATATATAGCAATACCACCGCTAACACCTAGGATAACGGTCTTTTTCATTACTTGTTTACGATAATCTTAATTTTGTCGTCGTAGATTTCTTTTGCAGCGTAAGAAACAGCTTTGATGTTAGCTTCTTCTAGTCTTTCTGCTTCCATATCTTGCAAATCTTTTGCACGTTTGGTGATGCCAAGTACGAGTGCGTAACGGCAAGGTGCCTTCTTGATAAGTTTGTCAATGGGGGGTTCAATCATTGTTATATTCTCCTTGTTAGGTTATTCTAGATTTTGTATTTGTTCACGTATCATTTCTATTTGATTCTTTAGAAATAGTACACGTTTTGTTATGTACATATCGTTGCATTTTGAGCCGATTGTGTTGGTTTCACGGTTTGCTTCTTGTGTTAGGAAGTCCAGTTTCTTACCTACCGCACCGCCTTCACGGAAGATATCTTGATAATGAGCAAGGTGTCCACGTAAACGAGTTATTTCTTCATCTACGTTTGCCCTATCGATGAATACTGCAACTTCAAGAGCAATTCTTCCTTCATCAATTTCACTACTTTCGAGTGCTTCCTTAACTCTTGCGGTCAATTTTTCCCTATACTCGCTTGCAACTTCAGGAGCTCTTAATGCAATTTCTTCTACAGCGGTTGCTACGTCTTGGAGCTTCAACTTGATATCTGCAACAAGTCTTTCGCCTTCGTTCAAACGCATTTGCAATAAATTAGCAAGTGCCTTTTCGGTGGCTTCTTTAACAAGTGACAATAGTAATTCTTCGTCTTCTTCCAAAGCGGTTGTTTTAACCATATCGGGAATTCTAATTAGCGACTCTGCGGAAAGATTGTTTTGATATCCCAACGATGCTAGCTCTTCGCCTATTTGCTTATAACCTTCTGCAAGAGCAACGTTAAGAGCGACGGTAGAAACTACTCTTGAGTCTTCGTACGTCAAATATACATCGGCGTGTCCACGCTTTATGCCGGCATTGAGCAAAGCACGGACGGCACCTTCTGCAAATTGAAAGTTTCTAGGCATTTTGAAAGTAAAATCGGAAAATCTATGGTTTACCGTTTTTATTTCTACCGTGATTTTTCTTTGGTCTTTTTCGGCAACACCCTTGCCGTAACCTGTCATGCTGTACATATTATTCTCCATATTTACGGAACAACTCATCGGGTTCCGCAATTATTTTTTTCTTTTTTCCATCTATGATTGCGTAAGTACCGCTCTCGGAAATAACGCTACCTATCACAGTTGCCTTTATTCCTTCGGCTTCTATCTGATTTTTAAGCTCATCGGCATTACTTGTAATTATAATCATGCTTCCGCTAGATATAAGCTTATACGGATTGATACCCAGCTTATTTGAAATTTTTAAACTTAACTCCGAAACAGGAATTAACGACGTATCAACTTCTATGCCAACGCCTAAAATTTCACTTATTTCTGCAATGGCACCAAATATTCCACCTTCCGTAACGTCGTGCATTACGGCAGAAATACCGCTAATTCTAACAATTTTTGCTTCGGTAGCCACGGAAGTTAATGCAGAATAAGTTTTAATCTCTTCCTTTTCTTCTTTGCTTAAATCGAGTTTTTCCGCATAAGTATCTGCAAGTATTAGACTTCCTTCCAAAGCAATTTGCTTGGTCATAATAACACTGTCACCGGCTTTAACTTGGTATGGCTTATACGACGACGTTCTCTTGCCAATACCTACTGCATTAACTATAGGTCTAGTAACGGCATCGGTAAATTCGGTATGTCCACCTACTATTTCCGCATCCCACTTTTTAGCTTCTTTTTCGGCATCAAGCATAATTTCTTTAACGTCGCTCTCATCCATATTTTCCGGCAAAAGCAAGGTGAGCAAAATGGCAACGGGTTCACCAAATCCTGCAGAAATATCGTTAAGAACAACCTTTACGGCAAGGGAGCCTATTTCTTTGGTTGCTCCGGTTATCGGGTCGGTATGAACGACAAAATCTCCTTCCATACGCATGGAAGCACAGTCACCGCCAAGATTGGCACCGACTAGCACTTCTTCTCTACGTCTTTCAAGAAGATTTAAAACGTTTTCTCTTAAACTTTTTCCACTGAGTTTACCGCTTGCCATGGTTAAATTTTAACACACGCACGCAATATGTAAAGTAATTTATAAAAAATAATCGGAGTTATCCACAATTTCATGAAAACTCCGATTTTGTTTCTTTATTTTTCTATCATCTCTGCAAATTCATCTTCCGTTATCACCTTGATGCCGAGTTTTTTTGCCTTTTCCAGTTTGCTTCCCGCATCCGCTCCGGCAACAACTAGGTTAACGCTCTTAGAAACGGTATCGGCACATTTACCACCCCTTTCTATAACAATTTGCTGTGCTTGACTTCTCTTATACTTGTTAAGCGCCCCCGTGAATACAACGTTGTAGCCTAAGAAAATGCCTTCCGTAACAACTTCTTCTTCCACTATCGTCACGCCGTTTTTGAGCAACGATGCGATGAGTGCTTTATTCTTTTCATCATCAAAAAAGCTGACAACGTTGTTAACCATAATATCGCCGAAGTCATCAAGGAGTATGAGTTCAAAAGGTGTTGCACTCATAACTGCATCGAGCGTAACGAAATGGTCGGCTAGTTGCTTTGCCGCTTTTTTGCCTATTTGCGATATTCCAAGAGCAAACAAAAATCTTGCTAACGTGGTCTTCTTGGATTTTTCTATGCTATCTAAAAGATTCTTGATTTTTTTATCTTTAAATCCTTCAAGTTTTTGCAGGTCTTCATACTTTAGCGTATACAATTCGTCGGGAGATTTTACCTTCAAATCATTATAAAGTTGCTCTGCCGTTTTTTCCGAAAATCCTTCTATGTTCATGCAAGGCTTAGATGCAAAATGGTCTAGCGTAGAAATAATTTGCGGAGCACAATCAATGGTATTGGTGCAATAATAGAAAACACCGTCTAGTTTGGTTGGTGCACCACAAGCAGGGCAGACTGTCGGCGGAAGAATTTCCTTAGAATCTTCCGAATGCTCGTATACTCCCATAATTTCAGGAATAACGTCGTTGCTTCGTCTAACCAAAACTCTGCTTCCTATCTTTATTCCTTTTCTTTGGATATCCGAATAGTTATTTAAGGTTGCCCGTTGTACCGTTACTCCGAGCAAATCGACCGGTTCCAAAATAGCAAGTGGATTAAGCTTGGAAGTCCTAGAAACCTGCCAAATTACGTCCTTCAACGTAGTAGTTGTTTCTATCGCTCTAAACTTATATGCCAGTGCCCAACGTGGAAATTTTTCCGTATGTCCCAGTTCCAAGCGAAGACTTGTTTTGTTTACTTTTATTACGGCTCCATCGATTAAGAAGTCGAGAGAATCCCTATTGGTTTCTATTTCCTCAAGAGCTTTTTCCAGTTCTTCCAGGCTTCGTACTACGGAAAATTGTTCGCCAACCATAAAGCCGTTATCAATAATAAACTCTCGCATTTCTTCTTGCGTGTTAAAAGTTATACCTTCGTGGTATCCAATATTATATGCAAAAAAGTCAAGCTTTCTTTTTGCCGTTTCTTTGGGGTTGAGATTTCTTATTGCCCCAGCGGCTGCGTTCCTAGGATTTTTGAGCGGTACTTCAGCAGTTTTATTGTATTCGTTAAAGGCGGAAAATTTCATTATTCCTTCGCCTTGAATTTCTATTAGTCCTTGGAATTTTATCTTTAGCGGTATTGTTCTTATAGTTTTAATTTGCTCGGTAACGTCTTCGCCCACTTCGCCATCACCACGGGTTGCACCACGAATAAGTTCGCCTTTATCATAGGTTAATGAAAGCGTCAATCCGTCAAATTTGTGCTCTAGCGTTAGTTCCGGAAGATAGCCAAGTTGCTTTATAAGTCTATTAAAAAAGGCTTCCGTTTCTTCTATATTCTTTGCTTTATCGAGAGAAAACAATCTTCCTTTATGGGTATAACTAGGAAAATTCTTTAGCGTTTCACCGCCTACTCTCTTGGTTGGAGAGTCGGGAAGAACGAAAACAAGTTCCTTTTCTAATGCTACAAGCTCGTCATAGAGTGCATCGTATTCAACGTCGGAAATCGTAGGTTCATCCAAAACGTAATATTCATATGCATATTTGTTGAGTAAATCAACAAGTTCTCTCATTCTTTCCATAAAAAACTCCTACTTGATTAAGGTGAGCGGAGCAAGTGCAAGAATAAATTTCTTAACGCCTAATCCCGGGAAGGCAATGGTTGCCGTTGCATTGGAGCCTTCACCTATTACTATAATTATATTTCCTTCGCCATAATTGGGATGTCTTACTTTAGCCCCTGCGACAAAGCCACTCAAATCTTTTTGAACCGGCTTAGCAATTTGTGGTTTCGGCATAGTGGGTTGCGGTCTGGTAGCCGGTCCAGTATGAATACGTGAAGATACGGGTTCGTCATCCATATATGACGGACGTTTTCCAAATCCGTTTAGATAGTTGCTTCTTTCTTGATAAAGCTTGTATCCATTGTTAACTTCGCCCTTTGCTTCAAGGAAGAACCTGGATGGCAAACACTCTTGTACCTTACCAAAACGATATATTTTTTGTGGAGCACTAATATATAGTCTTTCCTTAGCTCTAGTAATTGCAACGTACATAATTCTTCTTTCTTCTTCTATCGCACCTTGCTTTATAGATAAATTAGACGGGAAGACTTCTTCGGCACAACCCACCACGAATACCACTCTGAATTCCAATCCTTTTACCGAGTGCATGGTGGCAATGGTTACTTTATCTTTTTCATACGGAGTATCGTCTTTACCACTTTCTTCGAGCGTAACGGTTTCTAGAAACTCTTGGAGAGTATACGTAGGATGTGACGAAGCGAATTCCTTAGCGTAATTCAACAATTGGCCAATATTTTCATAACGAGTAAGGTCTTCTTCTTTGCCCGATTCTTTATATACTTTTTCGAACCCAACCTTGTCTATTACGAACTTCATAAAGTCGTCGATAGGTCTGGTCTTATTGTCGTAAATTTCGCTCATAAGAAGTGCAAAAGGCTCTACCTTTTTTGCTATACCTTTAGGCAAGAAATCTGCATGATAATCCAATTCTCTTAGTACCTTGAGTAGAGAAAGCCCCCTATCTCTTGCGTAAAGTTCCAACTTTTGTACGGTAGCATCACCTATTCCACGAGCGGGGAAATTGATTATTCTTTCCACAGCGGAATTATCACGAGTATTAGATACTGCTCTCATGTACGCAAGAACGTCTTGCACTTCCTTGCGGTCAAAGAACTTATAGCCACCTATAACCTTGTAGTTTAACCTTGCGGATTGCAAAGTTTGCTCAAAAATACGAGTAAGTGAATTAGCTCTGACTAGAATCGCAAAATCAGACTTACGGTATCCATTATAGTAAACTAGGGATTCTATTTTGCCAACAACCCACTCTGCTTCGTTCCTATCACTCCAAGCGTTATAATACTCTACTTTCACTCCACCGGTGCGTTTTGTGAAAAGTTCTTTTTGGTGACGTGCCTTATTGTTACGTATAACGTTATTTGCACAATTTAAAATTTCCGTGGTTGAACGATAGTTCTCTAGTAGCTTATACACTTTAGCATCCGGAAACTCTTTGTCGAAATTTAGTATGTTCTCTACTCTGGCACCACGCCACCCATATATACTTTGGTCATCGTCGCCAACAACAAAAAGATTGCCCCATTTTTCAGCTAGAATCTTTATGACTTCATATTGTACTTTGTTGGTGTCTTGGAACTCGTCTACGTGTATATATTTGAATTTGTTTTGATAGTAGGTTCTACACTCTTCTGACGTCAACAAAAGCTCTTTAAATCTATGCAAAAGGTCATCAAAGTCCATTGCATTATTTTGCTTGAGCATCTCTTCATACCTAGCATACATTTTGACGATTTCATCAGCATCGGTAACGATTCCATTTATTTCATGGTAATATTCTTCCGGGGTCATACCATCGTTTTTTGCCTTGCTAATATGTTCCTTTAGAGCATCGCCAAACTTAACGTCTTCTATTTTTGCTTCCAATATAACCTTAGAAATTATTCTTGCAGAATCGCTTTCATCGTATATTGAAAAGTCCTTATCATAGCCTATGTGCTCGCTATAACGTCTTAAAATGCGAGCAGCAAGAGAGTGTATGGTCGAAATCCATACTCCGCTATCTTCGCCCAATAAGACGTTCAAACGTTCTCTCATTTCCGAAGTGGCTTTGTTAGTAAACGTTATTGCCAAAATGTTTGAACCAAATACACCCCTTTCTGCGACCAAATATGCAACCCTATGCGTTAGCACCCTAGTCTTACCGGAACCTGCACCTGCAAGCACAAGAAGACGCCCTTCGGTGTCGGTAACTATTTGTTTTTGTACTTCGTTAAGATTATCTAATAAGTTCATTTATAGAATACTATCCCACTTATAATCAAAATATTTTTCTAGGAGCTTGATGACGTACGTATCCGTCATGCCTGCAATGTAATCAAGTAGATATTGGTTTGGAGCTACCGATAAATTGCGGTAAAACTCTGGGACTTCATCCGGATTTTCCTTCAAGAAATCATAAAGTTTTATCAACCACTCCTTTGCTTTTACTTCTTCGCCACTTGCATGCGAAGAAAAGTATACGTTTTTAAACATGAACTTTCTAAGCTCGCTCATTGCTTCTTGGAATTCCGGCGATTGCCTAACGCATGGAGCATCCTTAGATTCTTTAACTATATCTCCAACAAGATTGTTGATTCTTTTGCTTTTTCCTATGCCTAATACCTTTTCTATTTCCTTAGGTATATCGTCTTCACACATCAACCCTGCTCTTATTGCATCGTCTATATCATGGTTAAGGTACGCTATTCTATCGGCATAACTTACGACCTTTCCTTCCAAAGTACAAGGCACGCCATCGCTACGATGTTGTAGTATGCCGTCACGCACTTCGTAGGTCAAATTTAGCCCTAGACCATCTTTTTCCAATACGTCGACCACTCGTAAGCTTTGTTCATTATGCTCGAATCTTCCGGATAATTTATTCAATACCCTTTCGCCAACGTGTCCAAAAGGCGTGTGTCCCAAATCATGCCCAAAGGCAATTGCTTCGGTTAGGTCTTCGTTTAGCCTTAAACTTCTTGCAATCGTTCTAGCAATCTGCATTACTTCTAAAGTATGCGTCATGCGAGTGCGGTAATGGTCACCGCTCGGTGCAAGAAAAACTTGTGTTTTATGTTTTAGTCGTCTAAAAGATTTTGAGTGTAAAATCCTATCCCTGTCACGTTGATATTCCGTGCGTATAGGGCAAGGTTCTTCCGCACGCATCCTGCCACGAGTAGCCATGGTTTTTTGTGCAAATTCGGATAGGAAGTCCTTTTCAAAACTCAAAAACTCTTCTTTCATACACACCTTTAACTTAAAACTTTATCCCACAACGGAACAATTATATTATACCATAAAAGGCATTTTTTGTAAATGCTAATAATACTCTTATAAAAAGAACAACACTACATATGTAGTGTTTGATAAATTAAAAGGCGTAACTCTTTTTGAATTACGCCTTTCTTTT
>JAZNYA010000010.1:0-4296 GCA_045594145.1 Candidatus Stercoripulliclostridium sp.
TTTTCTTTTCAATTGAAAGCTCTTTTACGAATCCACGGAAGATTCGAGCTCTTGGATCAGATAAAGAATAGATGGCATGGCCCATACCATAAATTAATCCTTGCTTATCAAAAGCCTTTCCATCCAGAATTTGTCCCAAATATTCTTGTACGTCTTTGTCGCTATGGCTCTTAACGTTAGCTGCAATATCGTCCATCATCCTTATAACTTTTGCGTTTGCCCCACCATGACGTGGTCCTTTTAGTGAACCTAAAGATGCTGCGATAGCAGAATAAGTATCCGTTCCGGAGCTGGTTACTACGTGGCAAGTAAACGATGAGTTGTTACCACCGCCATGCTCTGCATGTAAAACCAAACAAAGGTCGAGTAGCTTAGCTTCTAGCGGAGAGAACTTGCCGTCTTCACGGAGCATTCTCAAAATATTTTCCGCAGTGCTATACTCAGGTTCGGGGTGATGAATAATAAGGTCGCCATCTTCGTGATAATGTTTGAATACTTGATAGCCGTAAACGGACAAAATGGGGAATTTGGCCACTAAGTCCAGGCATTGCATTAATACGTTATCCATGGCAATGCTATCGGGATTTTCATCGTATGCGTATAAGGTCAAGACGCTACGTTGTAAAACGTTCATCATGTCCGTAGATGATTTCTTCATGATTACGTCACGAAGAAAACCTTGCGGAAGTTTACGTAATGCCGATAAAATATTCTTGAATTCTTCGAATTCTTTTTCATTGGGCAATTTGCCAAAAATTAAAAGATAGACAACTTCTTCAAATCCAAATCTTTTCTCTTTAACAAAACCTTTAACTATGTCTTCTATCGGAATTCCACGATAATACAATTCGCCGTCAACCGGAGTACGAACGCCGTTTTCATCTTCTTTTGCAGCAATGATTTCGGAAATTTCTGTAAGACCTACTAAAACACCTTTACCGTTTATATCTCTTAGGCCACGTTTACAGTCGTATTGGTCGTAATACTCTTGCTTTATGATGGTGCTTTCTGCGGCACTAACGGACATTTCTTTAATTCTCTTTTTTAAAGCATTTCTAGGATTTGGAGCTTTGGGCATTTTAATTCTCCTTTATTTCTGGTTTTACTCAATGTACTAATTTGCAATTAAACCATAGTTAAAAATAGTTTATCAAAAAAATTCATAAAAGTCAATACTAAATATACGCGCACGCACGCAAGAAAATAGCTTGAATATGATAACAAGGTCTTGAAAAAACTTCCGTTTTAGTATATAATTGAAACATGGAAAAGAATAATATCATTTTTTATTTTGCGGACCAACAACGTTGGGACACCATAACTCCAGAGCTAACACCTTCCCTTACAGCACTTGCGAAAGAAGGTGTTCAGTTTGAAAACTGCTTTACGTGCCAGCCGGTATGTGGACCTGCTCGTGCTTGTTTGCAAAGCGGAACGTATGCAACGGAAAATCGCTCCTACTGGAACGGCATTGCATTAAAGAGTGACATCAAGCCACTAGCAGAGTATTTTAACGAATCCGGCTACGATACCGCCTACATAGGAAAGTGGCACTTGGCAAGCGATAGATACCCGGGTATAGGTATCCATTGTGAAAATTCTAGTATCCCAAAAGATAGGCAAGGCAAGTATTCTTACGTTCGTGCTTCCGACGTTTTGGAGTTCACTTCGCACGGATACGACGGCTATGTTTTTGATGAAAACGGAAACAAAATAGACTTTACCGGATATCGTGCAGACTGCATAAACGATTTCGCTATGGAGTACATTGATAACCACTCCGGAAATAAACCCTTCTTTATGTTTATTTCTCAACTTGAGCCACACCATCAAAACGATAGGCACTGCTACGAAGGTTATAAACCCACGGTAGAGCAATACAAGGATTACCCAATACCCAGCGATTTATCGTTTCTTTCCGGCGACTATAAGAAAAGCTACCCCGACTATATTAGTGCCATAAACAGATTGGATTACAACGTTGGAAGACTTGTGGAAAAGCTAAAAGAAAAAGGTATTTATGAAAACACTATAATCATATATACGTCAGACCATGGCTCCCATTTTAAAACCAGAAACCTAGAATATAAGAGAAGCCCCCACGATAGTTGTACACACATTCCGCTCATCATTAAAGGCGGAAAATTCTGTACCGGAGAAAAAATTAAAGACGTTGTAAGTTTAATTGACCTTCCCCCTACTTTGCTTGATTTTGCCGGTATTGATATTCCGGAAAGTTATAGCGGTATTTCTCTTGCTTCCAATGAAAAAAGAGAGCATGCTTTCATACAAATTAGCGAATCTCAAGTAGGTCGTGCCATTAGAACTAAAGATTATTTGTATTCAGTAAGAGCTGTTGGAATCGGATATATTAAGGCAAAAGCTAAAGTATATTTTGAAGATTACCTTTATGACGTAAACGCAGACCCGATACAAAAAAACAATCTTATTAAAGACAAAAAGTACAAAGAAATCCGCAAACAACTAAAAGAAATCCTTTCCAACCAAATGGTAGAAATCGGAGAAAAGAAACCTATAATTTTACCGGCACTATTTGTTAGAAAGAAATAATTTACTGACGTAATAAAAAAACCTTGGAAATTTCCAAGGTTTTTCTTTTACTATAATTTTAACACTCGTTATTCTTCATATTTGATGTAACGTGCTTCTCTACGTTTCTTTACGCTTCTTGCAATTGCAACAATCAAAATGATTACTACAACAACCGCACCTATTGCTAGATACAACATCATAGAGTTATCTTCTTGCTCGGTTAAAATGAGCAATGCCTTCGCATTAGTTACGTTGAGCGTTACTACGTCGCCATCATATAGTACGTCTTGAACGTATACTATTTCGCCATCGTTGGTGAGTATTGCATAAGCGAGTTTTGTATCGCCTTCTACCTTCACAACAGGCATAGTCAAATATACTTCATCACTAACCACGATGGATTGGTCTCCAATGGTGTACTTAAGGTCGTAAACGGCGTTTATTCCCATGTTTTCCAACGCCTTGTAACTTTCCTTTACTTGAGCATAAAGGTCGTTTATTTCGACGCTTGCTTGACCTTCTACCATTTCAAACTGCGTTTGGCTATCAAACCTACCTTCTAGGGTGATGCCATTTTCTTCATCCGCCACGTTCTTCGTTAGAACTTTAAAGGTAAAGCTCTTGTATGAAATCTTGTAGTTGTCGCTTCTTGCTCCGGATGGAGTTAGCGTATAAGTTCCGGGTTTAACGGGGAATATGACGCTGGGTTCTTTTTCCAAGTTTTCGTTAGAGTCGCCCTTTTGGAATCCAAAGTATAAATATTCGATTTTGGGAGTTTCGCCTTCCAAAATAACCATATCGTTTACGCTGACTTCAAGGTCGGCTTCCGTAATCTTGATGGTTGCTTCTCCGCCGCCAGCCAATTTATAGTTGTAATTGTTGAGTGTTACCTTCGCAACGAAACTTCCTACGTTTTTAACGTCGCCAACGTACGTAATCTTTTCATCTGCATCTTCGCCTGCAATGAGACCTACGAGTTCATATTCTACGTCGTCGTGCTCATATCCATCGTATACAATCTGCTTGGAAGAAATAAATCTGACGGTTACTTCAACAGGAATAACGGTTACTTCTATTTCTATTTCCTTTGCAGTAAAGTTCTTATCTTCAGGAGTGAAAATTACTTTGTAAATTAGGGTTGCGGAATCCTTGAAGTTAGGAGTTGCCGATTTTTCCCAAGCAGAACTACCGGCCAATTCAGTCATCGTCCAAACACCGCCGTCATACACCTTACCAGACACTTTTATAGCGGGTTTATTGCTTTCATCAAGCTTGCTTCCAGCCATAATTCTTACAGCTTCTTTAGACGTAATTTCGGGCTCTTTAGGTAGAATCGTCAACTTGGCGGTTTCAAATACTGCAACGTAATTAGCAGAAGTTGTAGTGATACTTCCTTGGACACGATAATTATAAGTTGCGTATTCGCTACTTCCTACTAGAACTGAATCTTCCCCGGAGAATCTAGTTATATTGATATTCAAACCAATACTTTCTGCCGAATCATCATAGGCAAGGCCTTCCACTTCATAGCTAGGAACGGGGTCAGCGTCACCATAATACTTTTCTTTTGCTTGGGCTTTTACCGTTATGGTCTTTGGCGTAATGGTATAAGTTCCCTTGTTGAATTCAATTTCGTAGTTGGGATTCATGCTCTCTAGCGTACCTATTTCTACGTCGCTCTCACCCACGTTCCTTGCCGTAGTAGTAAGAGCACCTTCAAGGCTAGTTACTCTTGCGTCGTTT
>JAZNYA010000011.1:0-5885 GCA_045594145.1 Candidatus Stercoripulliclostridium sp.
TGACGTAAATAAAGCAGGTCTACAACTTGCAACTATCAACTATACCGATAAATATGAAGATGGTTTTACCACTGATTTATACGTTACTGTTGTAAAAGAAATAAGCGACGTTATTATTAGGGGTAAATACTGTGATACTTACGTTGTTGGTCAAACCTTCTCTCCCGAAGACATGATTTTGGAAGTATATTACGTTGGTGAAGGTGTTCCCACTATTATAGAAGTTCCGGCATATACCGACGACGAATACGAAACCTTCTCACAAGAGTGGAGCTTCCGTACGGATTTAACGAGTGGACTTACCTTTACGGAAGTAAAAGAACAAGAAAAAGTTTATTTGGTTAACGCAGGTTTAACCACGGAAGAATACGTTGTCGTTAAGGTAGAAAATAGCGTAGTTGAAATTGGACCTATTTATCGTAAAGTTGATGATTTCTACGTAGAAGTAAGTTTAAGCGAAGGCTTTGGCACCGTTCTGGAAGGTATGGATATCGACTTGACAGATTACTACGTTTTCGTTGATTTTGAAAGTGAAACTCATGATAAGTACGTTCAAATCACAAAGGAAATGATAGATTATAATCCCAAGTATACCATTACCGGCGAAAGAAACGTTTCCGTTATCTATTATCCCGATTATGCAACCGAAGACAGTGACGAATTCTTCATGTACGTTACTAAAGTCGTTGTTAAGCCTAAGAGTGTTGTAGCTGTAAGTTTACTTTCTGCTCCTAATAAGACCATTTATTATCAAGATGCAGAAAACTATAACGGCGTAGGTACCGATTACGCAGGCATGGTATTGGGTCTTGAGTACGATAACGGCACTTTCGGAGCAATCAACGTTGAAGAAGCTATTGCTCTAAGTCGCTTGAATATAGGAAACGTTGACGTAAGAGAAACGGGCAAGAAGAGCATATCCTTTGCTTACCGCACTGCCGACGACGTTTTGTATGAAGGTTCATTTGAAGTAGAAGTAGTTGAATCTACTCCCATTTCTATGGCATGGGAAAACGGTCAAGTTCCTTACGTAGAATTAGCAATAGGCACAGCTTTTGATATTTCTAACGTAGGTTATATTGATAATACAATGATTAAGCCTTTGGACGAACTCGAACTTAGAGTAGGATATTCCGGTAGCACAAGCACCGTTCTAATTTTGCTCGAAGAGTGGTCAGAAGCCGGCTATCTAAAAGTAGAAGGATACAATGCTAACCAATCCGGTATGCAAGACGTAAGACTATCCCACGTAAACGATAGCTCCATTTACGTTACCGTAAAAGTTAACGTTGTTGAAAGACAACTAAAAGAAATAAACGTTATGAATAACGGCGTTGTATTGGGAGCTGGGGATAAAATATCAATTATACAAAACTCTGTTCTCAATTTAGCATATCTATCTTTGCAACTAGTATTTACTGATGATGCTAAGACCATTATTCCTATGGAATCTGAATACATCAATAAGTCTACTAGCAACGTAAACGGATACGACGTAAACGACGCAACGATAGGTGACCGTAACGTTACTATATCTTATACTTATGCAAACGAAACCACTCCGGTTACTAAGGTTGTTATTTTTGCAGTCAGAGCAAAGGTTTTGGAAAAGATAGAAATTAACGATATACCAAAGCAATTCTACGTTGAACATGAAGAATTTGACCAAACGCAAGGCTCTATAATGCTCTATTACGATAATGGAACGACGGCTGTTGAGCAATTAAGAAATGCAAGCACAACCAACGCAACCGCTTCTTTCTATATTGATAAGAGTCGTTTTGATAACTCGGAATTTACCGGTTATAGTAAAGTTCAACCCATCAAGATTAGATACGGTGATGCTGAAACCGAATATAACGTATATATGCGTGATAGACGCAACGTATCAATAAGCTTTGCAAGCAATAATCAATATGAATACGTTTATGGTGAAATAGGCGAAGATTCACAATTAAGCCCCATATCTATCACTCTAACCGGTGTTAACGGTGCAATCAGCGATTATACCGTAGAATATATTCCTACGAGCGTGTGGTACTCCGAAAAGAGAGTGGAAGGCGTAGATTATACTATCGTTCCCAGAGCCGTAGGCGAATACGTAGTAGTCGTTAGCTATAACCTTGATTTAGTTAACGTTAAAGACTACGTACATAATGGCTTAGAAGATTCTTCCAAGACCATAACTATCACCAAGAAAGACGTTTACGTTTCCTTCTTTAAACAATCAAAGATTTATGGAATGGGAACGCCCAATGTTTACGTAACTTTCGCAAACGGTGAAGGCACTCTTATGTCACCGCAAGACGTTTTCGAGTTCGAAGATGGCTTTAGAACGCCTTCATTTAACCCCGATTACAACAACTATTATGCTAGTGTAGCTTATATGCTGGCCACGGTTGAAGACGGCAGACCTGTTGCAGTACAAGATAATAACGGCAATAATTTAATTATCGATATCTTTAATATCGTTTATGAAGATAAAAATACCGGTGCTATTGTAAACGTAATAGATAAAACAAACGTTGGCACTTATAATTTGACGATAGAAAACAAATTTGTTTCTTCCAACTATAATATCGTCTATAAGGACGTAGATTTTACGATTGAAAAACGTCAAGTAAGCGTAAAACCGCAATCAATTTCGTACGTATACGGAACGGAAGTAACTCCTGCTATCCCGTTTACTACCGGCAAGGTAGAAGGCGTTGCAGATAGCGGTCTATATGGTGGCGACGTATTAGAAGGAAGTTTGGCAAAGGATAATGCAACGGATAATACCGTAGGCAGTTATACTATCAATAAGGGTTCTTTGGTTATAAGTAACCCCAACTACGAGATTGTTCTTTCGGAAAACGATGGAGCAAGAGTAGAAATCTTAATAAGAAATATTTACGTTAAGACGGATAGTGCGATTAAAGTTTATGGTGAAACGTTTGTAAATCCCGGAGTCAAGTTCTTCTCTGACCCGGCTTGCACAAGTGAAAGCGATGCCTTTGCACGTGGAGATTCAATAGGAAGCATAGGTGCAATAACCTATCCCGCAAGTATTGATGAAACTACCGTTGTCGGCAACTATAAGTATTCTTGTGAAATTGAAAAAACCGGCAATGGTGCAAGAAATTATAACGTAATTTACGTAATGGGCTACGTGGAAGTAACCAAGCGTCCCGTCAACGTAATAGCAAAAGCTACCAGCAAGGTATACGGCGACGTTGACCCAATAATCAACTTTGATATTACGCCCATTGCAAACGATAGTGCTTCCGGTATCGTTAACGGCGATGCATTCGAAGGCAGACTTTCCAGAAATGCCGGTGAAAATTATGGTGAATATACCATCTTAATTGGCGATTTGAATAACTCCAATTACGAAATTAGATTTACCAGCAATACCTTCCGTGTTTTGAGAAAGCAATTGTTCGTTTACTTGGATAATGCTGATATAACCAAGATATATGATGGTAGAATTCCGTCCATAGAGAATTACGTTCTTTATGAAGGTCGTGAAGAAAATGCTACCGAATATACCTTGCAAGAAGCAAGACAATTCATTTCATTTGAATTCAAGGGTGAAAACAAGAACTTCGGCTTGTATGAAATAAGCGTATTCACCGATTCTAATAACTTCACTGTTGATTTCTATAATGAAAAAGGATACGTATATTCCATAGAAAAGAGAAAGGTTGCAATAACCCAAAACGAATATTTCAATCTTCCGGATAATCTAGAATACAAGGGTTCTGCATATGAATTCTATGCACAAATCAATCCTGCTGACTTACAACACGTTTATAACAACGATGGTAGCTACGCAACCGATGATAACAATAAGCCCTTGTTTGATGATCCGTCCGTAACTCTTTCCATTCAAAGTGCTACTAACCAAGGTTCCTATACCGTAAGAGTAGTGGAAATTGCGGACAAGAACTATGAGTTAGATGAAGAAAATAGTAAACCCGTAACCTTTACTATTAAACCCCGTACTATCAAGGTAGTAATTAACACTAATGCAGAAAATAATACTATCGAACGTGAGTTTAACAATGAAATAGCTTACGTAAGAAGCTCCGACTATACCTTGGAGAATCTTATTTCATCAACAGATATACCTAACTTCACAATTAGCTTGTATGCTGGTGATAAGATTATGAACGCAATTGACGTTCAATTTAACGAAGCTACCGGTGAAGTTGTTGGCTACGACGTAAGAATTTCCGAAAACTCCGTTGACCCCAACTATCACGTTGAGCTTGCGGATGAGTACAAATATAAGATTATACCCAAGGACGTTGTTATAAGAATTTTCGATAAATCTCTTACCAAGACCTATGATGGCACCGAACCTGCAATCAAGAATTCCATGTTTGCTCCGGTAAGTGCGGTTCCCGGTTTTGATACGTCTTCCGTTTCCTTTACTTTCACCAGAGAAGAAAACGATGGTAGAGATTATGCATCGGTAGGAACTTATGGAATAGAAGTTGCTTGCTCAAATAGAAACTTTAACGTTCTAACCCAACAACCGAATTACGTATATCAAATAACTCCCGCTAACGTATCTGTTTCCGTAAATGCTCAAAGTATGGAAAAATCATACGATGGCAAGAACTTCGAGTTTGACGAAGACGACCTAATGTTTACTGCATACTACGGTAATAGCTTGATAGTTCATAACTTTGGACATAAAGTAGGGGCCGTAGACCAATATCAAAACTTCGTTTCCGAATTGCAAAAGATTCAAACGGCTATTAGCACGCTAGATTCTCAAATAGCTCTTGTAAGTTTCGCAGAATTAAGTTTTGCTAAGAATAATCTACAAACCGCAAAGCTAAGAGCAGGAGAACTTAAGAACGTATTGTCAAGTGCTTTGAATCCGATGCAAAGCGAAAATACGGTTGAAATGCTATCTTTGGTTGAAACGGCAATCACCTACTTGCAAAACGCAATAGATGCTATCGATAGCGAAGATAGAGAAAGTGCAGAAGGATATTTCCGTTTGATAACCGGTAGCTTGATGCCGAACATAAAGAAGATATTCGATAAAGAACAAAGTTACGTTGCGTTCATCTTCGGAACGGAAAGTGATAATACGCCGGTAGAAGTTGGAAGTCACCCCTTCACAGTAATCTTTAGTGACTTTAACCGTAACTTTACCTTCTTGAATAACAACAAGAACGTAACGGTATCCATCCGTACCCTTTATATTAACGTTCCGGATATAAGCATTACTTATGGTAGAATGCTTGCAGATATTCCGTTTGAATTGTATGACCCGAGAAGCGGTGAAGTCGTTTCTAATGACGGAAGCTTTGCAATATATGGTGCTCCTGTTGTTACTAGGGCTATTGGAAACGTCGGTCGTTATGACGTTGACATAAGCGATATTTATCTTTCCGAAGGTGGTGAAGGCTCAAGCCCCAACTACCAATTGCTCCCCGGCGACGTTGGACAAGTAATAGTTACTAAGGCAATACTATCGGTTAGAATTAAGGAAGTAGAAGACCCCAACGTTTACGTTTACGGAAATACGATTGGTAGGGGACAATTCCAAGATGAATATGAACCCTTCTTGGCAAGCACTATTCCTTCAAACCTTACTTCCGAAGAAGATATTCGCAAGTATAAACCGCTCATCGATGAAGCAAACGCATGGGCAGAAGCTAATGGTTATGGCGACCTTGGACATCTTGATAAGATGACGTTATACTTCGGCGACCTAGTATCTCCCGGTGGCACTGGGGCAAAAGATGAGTTCGAGTCCGTATTGAATGCTCAATTCATAGATTACAAGTGCTATTTGAACGGAGAAAACGGAACGCAAATCTTCGACGTTGCATTGTTTGATGCCGGCGAATATAAGCTTAGTGCAACCGGCTTTAGAGCAG
>JAZNYA010000012.1:0-2453 GCA_045594145.1 Candidatus Stercoripulliclostridium sp.
ATGCCGCAGGCAATTCACGAAAGCACGGCTTTCAATTCACGCAACCGCAAGGTTGCAATTCATTGCGTGTTCTCCGTTAAGGATAACACGCATACCTTTGGGAACTTTTTTCGTTTTCGTTGCATATTTTAATTTAGGAGCATATTTATGGACGTAAACGAATACATTAAGCGTAAGAACAAGGGTAAAAAAGAACGTTTGTCGCCCGAAGAAGCGGTTATGAAATATTCCAAAATGGACGAAGCCAGCCTTATGCAAGAACTCTTTAAGACCGCAGAAGAAGGTAGACGCTCTGGCGAACTCGATAACGGCGTGCTGGACGGCTTTTTGGAAAAAGTCGCACCCCTACTCTCCAAAGAACAAGCGGAAAGGATGCGAGAACTTGTTAACGGATTAAAACAATAAGGAGCAATATGGATTTATCTACAATGTTACCGCTACTCATGATGATGAGCGGAAACAAAGGAAACAAAAACGGTGGCGGTATGCCGGATATGCAAACCATTATGCAAATGATGTCTATGCTACAAAACGGCGGGCTCGGTGGTAACCAAAACGGTGGCACTCGCACTCACCACGCACCCACTACACCCAACCTAAACCAACTCCAAGGCATGCTTAGTCCGGAAATGCTAAAAATCCTAAGCGATTTGGGAAGCCGCTAAATAAAATGCGGAGCGATGCTACGCAAATGCAAAATGCACTAGTTTGCGTAGCAAACCTGATGAGTAGACCTAACACTCGTAATTATCACAATACTTTGTGATAGGCAGTCGGCTTGTAACAAACTGCAGTAACTGCGAATTGTTTGCAAAATGCAAAATGGGCTTCGCTCCACTCCGTTCCGCTCACAAGGAAGAGTGATACGCAAGTGCGGAGTACGGAAAATCACGTTAGTTTAGATGAATTGGGCGGAAAAGAAAAAGCCCAAAGGGTTGCTGTAGTAGACCTACTGCTCCCTGAAGGGCTCTTTTGTTTTTCTATGGTTTTCGCTAAAATAGCGTGTTTTTAAGGTGTGTATGCGGTATTCCGTCTTCCAGATACTCATCCCCAAGTCCGACAAACCCAACGCCTTCATAGAGTGATTTGCAGTTAATTTGTGCACCTACGACGACTTCGGGGGCGGAAAATTTTTCACGAGCTACGGAAAGACAGGTTTTAAGTATGGCGGTGGCGATGCCTTGGCGACGTTTTTTGGAAACGACTCTGCCGATGGAAACGCTGGGATATCTGCCGACGGGAAGCACTCGAGCACAAGCAATTATTCCGCTCTCATCCCTAGCGAAAACGTGATATGCGACCATATCATAGTCGTCTATGTCTTGATATGGACAATTCTGCTCCACAACGAAAATTTCCATGCGGAGTTTATAGATTTCGTGCAATTCTTGCGTGGTTAGGTCGTTAAAATGCTTTGTGATAATTTCCATATTGATATAAGTTGATTTCTAATAATAAAATCGGGCGGAATATCCGCCCGAGTGACGTTTCTATTGTTCTTTTTCCATGAGAGAATTGCGTAATCTATCGGAATCTTTGTATACAAAGAAAATCGGTATGAAGGCAAATACTGCAATTATGGATGCTGCTAGGAAAATTTCGAAGGGCGGGAGATAATCTACGGATTGGTTATCTACTTCCATTAGGTTGATTATCATGGTAATCAAAGGACCAATAAGCATGGGGAGAAGTACGCTAAAACACATCCTTACGCCTTGGAATCTGCCTTCACTTCCCTTGGGAATATAGTCTTGGAAGGATGACATCAAGGCTGCTCCACCACTAAGAAGTGCCCCTAGCATGAAGGTGCCGGCTACTACTAGAACGTATACGTAGCTCTCCTTGGGCATATACTTCATTAGGTAGATTACAAGCGTGCTTAGTACTACGATTATTACCAGCGGGAAATAGAAGTGTTTTCTACCAATCTTATCACTTAGCATCCCACTTACGCCGGTTATGGCTCCCGCAAGTACGATTACGATTGCGAGCGGTACTATAAAGTTTTCTATTCCCAACGTGTTCAAAATGAAGTTGATGAGATATGAGAAGAAGGTTTGTTGGGAGATGCCGAGTATACAGCTTGCCGTCAAGCAGATATAGAGCATCTTGTTATCCTTGATTACGCCGGGACGGAAGCCATAGAAGGTTTCCTTTAGGTAATCCGGGTTGGAGTTGGGCTTAACGTTCGGAGCATCCTTCATAATGAAGATGGCGATTATACCTGCAATAATGGGGAATACGCCAAGGATGATGAAGAACAATGCGTTGCTTTCGTTTTGGGCGTTATATAGGAACATTGCGAGTACGAAAACTATAACGAACGCAAGGATGCTAAAGACGGAGTTGATTGCGTTAACTTTACCACGGTTGGTGGTATCGGTTACGTCTACTACCCAAGTTGAGAACGCTGCATCGTTAGCCGTGGAGCCAAAGAAAGTCATTACGCAGTC
>JAZNYA010000013.1:0-1798 GCA_045594145.1 Candidatus Stercoripulliclostridium sp.
CTACGATCCGACTTTAATAATATCGTTAAGGAGAGTTTATGAACGATACTATTAAATTACTAAAAGAATGCGATGCAGGAATTAAAATGGGAGTTGAAGCCATAGATGAAGTGCTAGACGAAGTGCGTAGCGAAGACCTTCGTTCTTTCTTGTCAGAAGCTCGAGAAAGACACGTTGAGTTAAAGGCGGAACTACAAAACCAACTCGACAAATATGCGGAGTGTGGGAAAGAGCCTAATGCTATGGCGAAGAGTATGAGCTGGTTAAAGACGAATATGAAGATGGCTTTTGAGCCTAGCGACCAGACAATAGCAAGCATAGTAACCGATGGATGTAATATGGGGGTAAAAAACCTAAACAAATATCTTAACGAATACGTGCAAGCAAGTGAGCCGAGCAAGGAACTAACAAAAAAGTTGATAGACCTAGAAGAAAAATTAGCGATAGATATTAGAAGATTTTTGTAGGAAGAAAAGGATGCCGAAAGGCATCTTTTTTTAATAAATAAAAAAGAATTTATTGCGAGCGTAAAAAAATAAAAAATTGCTATTGACTTTTGGGCATTTATATTTTAATATATAATATATATATCGTGGGGATATTATGCCCTGTGGACGAGGAAGATATGGCACAAGAAAAATGTAATTGTGAAATTTGCACCCCCGGCGGTTTAGGACTACTCCAAGAAGGTAGTGGTTTTGCTCACGGTAGAAATAGTGGTGCATACGGCAACATTTATGACGATTACGTCGATTATTTTTATGCGTATGGTGAAATTCCCAAGCTTAACGGCAAAACTAAAAAAGGCATAAGAATACATCCCGGCAATAAGGTCGTTAGTGAAGCTAAGGGATACGTACCCCCGTATCTAAGAAAAGTGCAAGAAAGCGAGTTACCTTTCTTCAAAAAGTACGTTAGCGGTACCGATGATATTTATGCATATAAAGGCAGAAAATATGGTATGGCTAAGTTCTTTGAGTCCACTCGTATTCCGTCCGGCGGAAGAAAAGCTGTTCCTTACGTTCAAGGATATGCAATTCGCAAAAAGTATAACGCAAAGAAGAGAAAAATCGGGTTCTGGTGTTCGTTTGTTCCCTTTGTAGTTACCGTTCTTGCTGCAGTATTACTATTTATATAATTTGGAGGATATATAAATGATAGGTTGGGTTGTTTTTGGTGTATGTGTTGCTGGTCTTATAATCGCAATTATTGGTATTAGTTGCCGTAAATATAAGATGACCTTTGATACCAATGGCGTTGCTTTTGATGAAGAAATTGAAGCGATTAAGGCTCGTAAAGGTCAAGAAGTCATTCTTCCCGAACTTGCTTCCGATAAACATGAATTCCTAGGCTGGTTTACCGATAGAGCTTGCACTCAAAAGTTTGAAGGCAAAATGCCCGGGGATATCGTTCTTTATGCTGGTTGGAAGAAGAAAAAACAAAAGGCACAACCTGCTACCACTTCTTATACTGACTATATTATGCATAATATATCCTTTAATATCGCTCTCGATTGGTAAAAACCACGGATTTTAGCGAATTACTTTGCAAAACAAAATCTCCCTGCAGGTCACGTACGTCTCAGTACGCTCCCATTGGGAGATTTTCTTTTTTCTCGTACTTCATCTAAACTGCGTGGTTTTTAAGAGAGCCACATAGCCGAAGTGCGATGCCTCACGGATTTTAGCGAATTACTTTGCAAAACAAAATCTCCCTGCAGGTCACGTACGTCTCAGTACGCTCCCATTGGGAGATTTTCTTTTTTCTCGTACTTCATCTAAACTGCGTGGTTTTTAAG
>JAZNYA010000014.1:0-6974 GCA_045594145.1 Candidatus Stercoripulliclostridium sp.
GGTGAATGCAGCCTTTAGTACAGGATATCAGCAATACTTTATTAATGGACAAGAGAAACTGATTCAAAGAATGGGCGGATGGCAGACAATTTCCTATACTTTTACGGAAGAACTTTCGAGTGTAACTATAACTAAGGGTGTTTGGAGCACAGACTGGGTAACGTATTTTGATGACTTCCAAATTCTGACACCGATTGATTTTGAGGATGGTCTCACTTTCGACAAAGCAGATGGCCTTGCGAGCATATTAGGCGGAACGACAAAGGGACAAACCATCGTCGAATTACTAAATGCTTACTCGACTCTTGCTAGCGGTGGAAAGGCTCAATCATCGTCTTTCATAAAAACCATTTACGACAAATACGGAAGAGCCGTTTACACCCATGAGAGTGGCAAAAATAGAGCTATTTCCGAAGAAACAGCCTATTTTCTCACAGATATGCTCATGACAGCCACACATACGGGAACCGCAAAAAAACTTGGTTCTTTACCTTTTGAAGTTGCTTCAAAGACGGGTACTAACGGAAACAGCGAAGGTAATTTTGATGCCTGGAATCTTTCATATACGTCGGAAAAAGTACTTGCAGTTTGGTATGGTAGCAACGATTATAAAACCCCTTTAAGTTTGAACGTCACCGGCGGTAGCTACCCTACAATTACTGCCAGATACGTTTTTGAGCAACTTAAAAAACCATCTGACTTTCTACAACCCCAATCTATACACTACGCTGAAATAGATACCTATTCTTACGAAAACTCTCATATTCTTGCTTTAGCAAGTGAGAATACGCCTACTTTCTATCGAAAACCCATAATTATGAGCCTAAACTCCCACATTTCCACGAGCGATTACTTTGAAGATGCTCTTCCAAACGACTTTTCGGTTATAGACGGCGACGGCGAAACTCACATATCGTTTACACCGAACCCTAAATTCTGCTATAAGGTGGAAAACTCTAAAGGTAATGTCGTTTGCGAAACTAAAAAAGGCTCCGATAAGGCTAATTTTGCCCTATCGAAGCCGACAAACTTCGGTATTGAATTGTATTATCTCGTAGCCTACACCGACGACGGTGTGGAAATCAAGCGTTCCGCACCAAAAGCCTTGTTTTTTTGGTATTAGTCCACGCTTATGACTTCTATTTCCGTATTTTCTATTGCCTTCTCGATTAATGCTTCTATATCGAGCCTGTTTTCGTATTCGATAGCATCTTGGAGTTTGGGCTTGATGACGGGATTCTTTGGTAAGAACACGGTACAACAATCTTCATAAGGACGAATAGAAATATCAAAAGTATCAATTTTGTTAGCGATATCGATGATTTCTGCTTTATCTGAGCCAATTAGCGGTCTAAACACAGGAAGGCTTACTACGGAATTGGTAACTTGTATACTTTGCATCGTTTGGCTTGCAACTTGTCCCAATGCTTCGCCCGTAATAATGGCTCCACACTCGTTCTTTATGGCAACTCTTTCCGCAATTCTCATCATAAATCTACGCATTATGGTAATCATAAATTCTTCCGGACAATGTTCGTGGATTGCGTATTGAATTTCGGTAAAAGGAACAACTGCGAGCTTAATATCTCCGCAATACGCAGTAAGTTTCTTTGCCAAATCTTTAACTTTTTGCAAAGCAAGCTCGGAAGTATACGGGAAACTATGATAATGGATAGCAAAAATACGAAGTCCACGTTTTGCCATTACGTAACCTGCAACAGGACTATCTATACCACCTGAAAGAAGCAACATTGCATTTCCGGAGCATCCCGTAGGAAGACCTTGAGCCCCCATGATTTTATCGTAGAACAGATAAGAATATCCACTTTCACGAAGGTCTACAAAGAGTTCAAAATCATAGTCAAAAAGGTCTACCTTCAACCTTCCGCCGGTTTTTTTGAGCATATAACTGCCTATTTTTGCACCAATTTCCATGGAAGTCATTGGGAAACGTTTGTCTGCACGCTTAACGGTAACTCTAAAAGTACCTTCTGTAGGGCTAATTTCATAAGCGACCTTGCACATTTCTTCAAGGTCGGTTTTTACTTTAACGGTAGGACTTACGGAGTGTATGCCAAAGACCTTGGTTAGACGAGAAATGATTTCATCCTTATCTTCGGGAGCAAACTCTTCTACGTAATATCTTCCTTGAGTCTTGGAAAACTTATAATTTATGCCACTTAGAGCATTTTTAATGTTTTTTATGAGCAAACTTTCAAAATAATGACGATTGTTGCCCTTTAGGAAAATTTCACCAAATCTTATGAGAATACAATTATACTCAACTGCCATATTTTTCTAACTCCTTGTATACGCTCAAATATTCTTTAACGAATATTTCCGCTTCTTCCATTGTGTTGTAAATAAAGAAACTAAGCCTTGTGACTCCGTCTATATATTTTCCGCTAAGTCCAAGAGCTTCTGCAATTCTCGTAGTTGCTTTGTTGGATGCACAAGCACTACCCGTACCAACCATTATGCCACGTCTTTCCAGGGCGTGTTGCATAACTTCACCACGAACCCTAGGTACGCTAAAAGTGAGTATATACGGGGAGCCGTCTAGTGGAGAAAGGAACTTGATTCCATCAATTTCTTTGAGTTTATCTGCAATATACGAACGGATTTCACCAAGTTTCTTTTGTGTTTCAGCTATTTTTTCATATCTATCTAAAACAGCTCGCTCAAACGCCAATATACCGCCTACGTTTTCCGTAGAAGAACGAAGCCCGCCTTCTTGTCCACCGCCATAAACTATTGGATTTACACTAACGCCTTTTGCAATATACAATGCACCAACGCCTTTGGGGGCACCGATTTTATGTGCACTCATAGAATACATATCTATACCCGCACCACGAAGGTTTGCTTCTACTTTGCCAAAAGCTTGCACGCCATCGCTGTGGAAAAGCGCTTTAGGACATTTGGATTTGGTAAGCTTGCACAGTTTATAAACGTCGTTTATAGCACCCGTTTCGTTATTGACGTGAATAATGGAGACCAAAGTAACAGCCGGCGTTAAAAGTTTAACAAACTCGTCTTCTAGCACCTTGCCACAAGAATCAACCGGAGCATAAACCACGTCGAAGCCCCTGGCTTTTAGCTCGTTTGCCGTTGCATATATTGCCGCATGCTCGTTAGCAGATATAATAATTCTGCCACCTTTTATCTTTTTTGAGCCCAAAAGTGCTAAATTATCGCTTTCCGTTCCACCTGCAGTAAAGACAATCTTGCCTTCACCACGAAGTTTTTTGAGTATATTGTTTCTAGCTTTTTCCAAGTCTTGCTTTACAGCAAGAGCATTATGATAAAGAGCCGAAGGGTTGTAATACTCTTCGGTTAGATATCTGGTTACAATTTCTAAGCTTTCTTTAGTACATTTAGTAGTACTTGCATTATCAAAAAATATCATCTCTTTAGTTTTACCATCGTAACGCCCCTTTCGCCTTCGCCATAGATACCGTCACGATACTCCTTAACCGAACTGTGCTTTTTAAGGCAATTTCTTACAACTTCTCTCAATTTACCCGTGCCATAACCGTGAACAATGCGAACTTCGTTTACCCCTGCAAGTATGGCTTTATCAAGATATGCTTCCAGTGCGTGCAAAGCTTCATCAGAACGCATACCTATAAGCATAAGTTCGGGGCTAAAGGCTTCGTTACGCAATGTATGAGTTGTGGGGGTTACTGCCTTTTTAATTTCTTTTTTTCTGCCTTTAAGTTTTTGTAATCCGTCCAACTTAAAGTTACTATTCATCTTGCCCAGCCTTACAACTGCGGTATTTTTATTAATTTCTACAACTTCACCTTCAACTTTTAATGCTTTAACCAAAACGACGTCACCTACTTGGATTTCGCCTTCGTCTTCTTCGCCAAAGCCTTCAAATTCGTTGTCTTCAAGCACTATATACTTTTCCAGCGACTTACGAAGCTTTCTTGCTTTGAATAAGTTTTGTTCCGTGGGTTCGTCCAAAATGTCACGTAAGGTCTTAATAATTTCATTAGCTTCTTCCATTGCATCTTCAACGAGTCGCTTAGTTTCCTTCCTTACGTTTTCATTAAGTCTTTCACGTTGAACGTAAAGTCTATCACGTTCTCTTTCAACTGATTTTTGCGTTTCTTCCGCTTTTTGAAGCAAAAGTGCCGTTCTTTCTTCGTTTTCCACAGCCTTTCTTCTTGCAATTTCCAAAGCTTGAAGAACGTTTTCAAATTCTAGTTTTCCGTCTTGAATACCGGCTTGTGCTTGGGCAACAATGCTTTCCTTTAAGCCCAATTTTCTTGCAATAAGGAGAGCGTTGGAAGCCCCGGGCGTACCGACTATGAGCTTATACGTGGGGTTATAGGTAACGGGATTAAAATCCATAGATGCGTTTTCACATCTTTCCGTTACAACGGCGTACTCTTTTAGTTCGTTATAGTGAGTGGTTATTATTGCCTTTGCTTTGCTTTCTTTAATATACGTAGCAATGCTCATGGCGAGACTTGCACCTTCCGTAGGGTCGGTTCCAGCACCAAGCTCATCCAACAATACCAATGAATTTTCGCTCAAATTATCGATTATTTTAACAATATTAGCTATATGGGACGAGAACGTGGAAAGATTTTGCTCTATACTTTGCTCATCACCGATATCACAAAATACGTCGTCAAAAAGTGCTAGTTCAGCAACTCTTGCCGGCACGTAAAGTCCACTCGCTCCCATTAGAGAAAGTAGACCTACAAGCTTTAACGAAACCGTCTTACCGCCGGTATTTGGTCCGGTTATGAACAAAATATCGAAGTCGTCTCCAACTCTAACGTCGGTGGGAACAACTTTATTGGGGTCGATGAGCGGATGTCTACCACGCTCTATTTTTACTATTCCCTTTTCGTTTATAGTCGGACGAACACCCTTTGTTGCATTGGCGTAATAAGCTTTGGCGAATATGACGTCGAGACGTACTATCTTTTGGAAGCTTTCACGTATTTGCTCTACGGAAGTAGAAACTCTAAGCGTAAACCTTCTTAGGATGCGTTCGATTTCCGCTTGCTCTTCCAAAATGTGCGTTTTGAGTACGTTGTTTAACTCTACAACTGCCATCGGTTCAACGTATATTGTTTGTCCCGATGCACTTTGGTCGTGGATAAGTCCGGGAATCGCACTCTTACACTCCGCTCTAACCGGTATAACGTAACGGTCGCCCCTTACGGTAACTATGTTATCTTGCAGATATTTAGAATACGTAGGGCTGGTTAGATAGCTATAAAGTTTGCTCTTAATTTGTTCGCCCGTCTTTTTGATGCGAATCCTTATGGAACGAAGGTCGTCCGATGCCCTATCGTGCATTTCCGTATCGGAAATTATGGCGTTTTCAATGTCTTCTTCCAGTTGCTTATCGGTATAGATGGAATTCGCTATAGTTTTAATGCGTTTCAAACTATCATCCGGCACTTTTGCAATGGACGACTTAACGCTTCTTGCAACTCTAAGCATTCTGGAAACTCTAAGAAGTTCGCCCATCGTCAATACGCTCATAACCGATGCCTTTTCTAACACGAAATCAATATCGTCAAAAGCAAAGCTCAAATTGGTTGCGTATTCAAAAGCAATCTTATCCGCTTCGTATACTTCGTCCAAAAGTTCGTTAACGTAAGAAAGTTCCCGCATGGGCCGTATATCTCTTACGGCTTCACGGGCAGGCTCAGAACTTGCGTAAAACGCAACGGAGTCTAATATTTTATGAAATTCTAAAGCCTTTAACGTTCTTTCTTGCATTATCTTAGATTGATTCCTAATTTTTCTTTAAGTGCGGTTAGTATATTTTCGATTTCTTTGTTAACGTCTTCGTCCTTGAGCGTTCTATCTTTTGCTTGGAAGGTAAGTTTAACTGCTATGCTCATCTTACCAAGTTTTGTGAGTGCTTCGCCCTTATATACGTCGAAAATCTTGCTATCAATTAGAAGTTCGGAACCGGCTTGGTTTATTACGTCAAGCAATGAATCGGCTTCAAGTGACAAATCACAAACGAGAGCAAGGTCACGTTCTACGGCTTGGAACTTGGAAACAACTTTAAAGAAATCGAACACTCTTGCGTTATCTTCAATATATTCTTCGTCGATTTCAGCAAGATATAGACGCTTATCTACGCCATATTCTTTTGCTACGTCGTACTTAACTTCGCCCATATATCCAACTACTTTACCGCTTTCGGTAACAATTTCTGCCGTGCGATAAGGATGCATATATGCTATTTCCTTTGCCTTGAATCTTACGTTTATACGTAAAACGTCGAATAAATCTTCCAAAATGCTCTTGAAAGTATAGAAATCTTCCTTTTCGCCGTATGCACCTACGCAAAGTTTGTTTTCTTCAAGGGGCAAACGAGTTAAGGGAAGTTCATAGGGAATATAAGTTTTCGCTACTTCAAAGAATCTACCCTTTTTGTTGCCACGGAGTACGTTGGTTGCCATAGTCTTAATCATGCTATGTGCAAGAGTCGTTCTCATAACGCTATAATCTTCACCCAATGGGCTCAAAAGTTTTACGTTGCGACGAAGGATGGAGTCTTCTTCCAAATGTAGCATATCCCAAGCCTTAGGACTTACGAAGGAATAAGTACAAATTTCATAAGCACCCTTTCCTACTAGGAAATTCTTAATCTTATCGGCAAATTCTTGCTTCTTGGTCTTGCCACCTGCAGTCATTTCTGCATCGGGCATAAGAGAAGTTTCAATTGCATCATAACCATACATACGGATGACTTCTTCGGCAATATCGTTTACGCCAACGATATCTTCACGATATCCGGGAATAACGGTGTGTAGTTTATCTCCGTCTACGGTGGTAGTCAAAGTAAGAGCGTTTAAGATTTCTACCATCTTTTCTTGGGGAACGGTGATGCCTAAAATACGATTGATATCTTCTGCGGTGAAGTCAATTTCAAGAGTCTTTGCGGGATTGGGATAATTATCAACGGTTCCGCTAACGATTTTTCC
>JAZNYA010000015.1:0-11948 GCA_045594145.1 Candidatus Stercoripulliclostridium sp.
TGCCAAGATTGAAGGTGAAAGCTACATCTGTCCCTTTGAAACCTATCTTAGAATCTGTAAAGGTGGCGATAAAGTTCCTGTAATAGAACTAAAGTGCATTCCTTCAAGAGAACAACTTAAAGAACTAATTAGAATAGTAGAAGAAATAATCGGAATAGAAAACGTCGTGTTCATTTCTTTCCATTACATGAACATGGCAAGACTTCGTTCCATAAACAAGAAAATTAGATTGCAAGTGCTCGGAAGATATCCCGCAAGCGGTAGAGCCTTCCTAAACAAAGGCTATGATATCGACCTTATGTTCGTATTCTGTCCCGGCTATATAATCAGAAAAGCACACAAGATGGGGCACGAAGTCAATCTTTGGACTATAAACCATCTGGCAGTAGTTCGCCACTTCATGTTCCTTGGCGTAGACTACATTACTACCGACTGCGATTTCGGTGGAAAAATCTAATCTGTGAAAAACATAAAGGCAAAAGAAAAAGGCTCGCAAAAGCGAGCCTTTTTTATTAGCAATTATTATTTCTTTTTGCCCCAGCCGGAATAATCAAATCCGGTTGCTTGGGGATTGGGTTTAATCTTTAATTGCAATCCACCATTTTCATCTGCGGTAAAAGACATAGTGGGGTTGAGTTGGAACTTAGGAATGGGCATTTGAACGGGACAGCTAAATGCTTGGCTGGAAGACAAACGATATTTCTTGCCACCATATTCTATAACTTGACCATCTAATGAATTATGTTCAGGAGCCTTATAATTTGCCATAGTACACCTCTCTCACAAATATATTACTAGTTTATCATAATTATTATGATATTTCAAGAGTTAATTTTTATTTTTTTGAATTTTTTAGTCGTTGGTATAAGTTTCCAATTTAATGTTTGATGCACCATATTTTTTAAGGTAACGTTTAAAAAGTTTTACGGGATTCAAATACCATCTTTCCATATGTTCTTTGGACGTGCAAAGCACCATAGTATCCGCACCGAGTTCTTTTGCCTTGGGGCAAGAAAATTCTGCGTTTTGTTTGGTGGTAAGAGATTTATCTTCTTTTATTATAACTTCGGAAGGTATGCCGGCAGAAAGCAAATATTCTTCCATCTTATCAGCTTCGGCAACACCTGCTTTGGGATTGGCTATACCGCCGGAAACTATTATCTTATCCGGCTTATTTTCGTTATAATACTTAACGCAAAGAGCAAGCCTTAATTTCATCTTTTCCGACAACGTTCCGTCATCGTTCATTCTATTTCCTAGCAACACGAATACTTTCATAATTTAATTAGGTTGAGACCTATCTCCTTGTTGAATTCTCTTTCTACTTCTACGTCAAAAAGGTCTATCACTATTTCTCCCGTAGCACTAATTATAGCTTCGTTTAGGTGTCCGCCATAAACGTTCCCAAGCGATGCAAATGCCCCATGAACGTGGACGTATGGGGTACCGTTCATGCGACTTAAGTTGCCGGAAAGCGATAGTATTTCCATTTCTTCTTCTATCGTTTTCTTTGTATATTCGTTGGTAGCAGTATTAAAAACACCAATGGTAATTTTGTTTGTTGCACCAATCCCGCTTACTCTACCGCTTTTGATGTTTAACTTCTCTATAAGCGACAAGAGCGAAGAAATTATTTCTTCGCCTTTTTCCAGTCTTAAAACTACAATGCTTCCTTGTGCTTTGTATTCCATTATTGCATTTCTCTTAGGAGTTCTATAACTATGGTCAACATACGGAGCACGTGGAAAGGTCCTTTATAGGTATGTCCCTTGCAAGGCGGTTCCGTAGGCTTACCATCACGACGCAAGTATCCGTACCATTCGCCGTATTTGAAATCACTGAAGTGGTCGAAAGCATAATCTACTACTCTATCGAAAACTTCCATGTATTTTTCGTTTCCGGTAGCTTTATAAAGCTTTAGTGAAGCAATAATGGCTTCGTTGTGGGGCCACCAAAGTTTCATATCGTGTTCATAAGCTTCCACGGGATATCCTTCATAATCTTTAAAGTAGAGAATTCCACCATACGTTTCATCCCAACCAAATTCGAAAGCGGTATCAAAAACTTTCTTGGAGAACTCTAGAAGTTCTTCATCTCCGCTATACAATGCTTGGTCTAATAGGAACCAGCTTAGTTCTATGGAGTGACCGGGATTTATAACTCTTGCTCCCGCACTTTCTCTAAAATATTCTCCGTTTACACCAATGCTTTCCAGCATGAAACCCGTTCCGGCAATATTGAAAGCTTTGATGTCTTCTACCAATTCTTTAGCAACTGCATCGTAATAAGCAACCTTTTCTTTGTCGCTATCTCTCAAAACACAGGTTACGTTAAGGAGAATCATAGGAAGATTTAGTGCTTTGGTATCACGAGTACCGGGCACACTCTTTGGGGTAATCTTATAGGGGTCGCTTTCTGGATTGCGATACATACCTAGGCAAAAATCATAATACTTTCTTGCATTTTGCAAGCACTCTAAATCTCCCGTTGCCTTATAGTATTCCGCACAAGCGATAGTATAGAAAGTTTCCGAAAACATATATCTTCTCTTTCTAAGCGGTTTACCATCAGCAGTGACGGTAAAGAACATTCTACCATCCGTATCTATGCAATGATTGTTTATGAAATCTATGCAAGACTTTGCAATAGGTAAATATTCTTTTTTACCAAATGCGTTTGCCATACGAGAGAACATATAGCCGGCTCTACCTTGCATCCATACGCCTTTATCGGTAGAATAAATTTCCCCTTCTCTATTTAGGCTAGTATACATACCGCCGTTAACGGTATCGTATCCATGATTTAGCCAGAAAGGGATACAACTTTCAAACAACTCTTTTTCAAACAAATATAAGTAATCTTTCTTTTCCATGCTTATATTATACTACACAATTACTTATATTTCAATATAAAAGTTAATTATAGCGTCAGTCTATTGACATTTTTTTATTCTTTTGCTATTATTCTTATCATTACATTGATAAGAAGGCACTTATGTTAAAGCACCCTATTCCTACTAAAATCTATCTTACCGAAGATGAGATGCCTAAGGCATGGTACAATCTTCGTGCGGACATGAAAAAGCTTCCGCCCCTACTCAATCCCCAAACTAAAGAGCCTTGCACCAGAGAAGAACTCGAAGGCATTTTCTCCAAGGGTTGCGTAGCACAAGAATTAAACGATACCGATAGATACATTGCTATCCCCGATGAAATTAGAGATTTCTATACCATGTATCGTCCGTCTCCCCTAGTTAGAGCATATTGGTTAGAAAAAGCACTTAACACTCCCGCAGAAATTTACTATAAGAGTGAAGGAAACAACACTTCCGGTTCTCATAAGTTGAATAGTGCCGTTGCTCAAGCATATTACGCAAAGCAAGAAGGCATCACTTCGCTTACTACCGAAACGGGAGCAGGCCAATGGGGTACGGCTCTTTCTATGGCTTGTGCTTTTTACGGCATAGATTTGACCGTTTATATGGTTAAAGTAAGTTGCGAACAAAAGCCCTTTAGACGTGAAGTTATGCGTACTTATGGAGCAAAAGTTATACCTTCTCCTTCCGAAACAACTAGCGTTGGTAGAGAAATTCTAAGAAAGCATCCCGGCACCGGCGGTTCTCTCGGTTGTGCAATAAGCGAAGCTGTAGAAGTTGCAACATCCACTCCTAACTGTCGTTATGGACTAGGAAGCGTACTCAATCACGTTCTTTTGCACCAATCCATAATAGGACTAGAAAGCAAAATCGCACTTGAAAAATATGGCGTTAAACCCGATATAATTATAGGCTGTGCCGGCGGTGGTTCCAACCTAGGCGGACTAATCGCTCCGTTTATGGGCGAAAAATTACGTGGTGAAAAGGATTATAGATTCATAGCAGTTGAACCCAAGTCTTGTCCTTCTCTAACTCGTGGTAAATACGTATACGATTTTGGCGACACGGGAAGAATAACTCCACTTATGAAAATGTATACTCTTGGCCACGACTTCATACCTTCAGCAAGCCACTCCGGCGGACTCCGCTATCATGGTATGAACCCGGTTATAAGTGCTCTTTATGACCAATGCTATATGGAAGCAACTTCCGTTGAGCAAACCAAAGTTTTCGAAGCAGCAACACTATTTGCAAAAACAGAAGGTATACTCCCCGCTCCCGAATCCAGCCACGCAATAAGAGTTGCTATCGATGAAGCCCTAAAGTGCAAAGAAACCGGTGAAAAGAAAGTTATACTTTTCGGTTTGACCGGTACCGGCTATTTCGACCTTGCCGCATACAAACGCTTTAACGACGGTGACATGAGCGATTATATTCTGACGGATGAAGAAATAGAAAATTCACTTTCTAATCTATAAAAATAAAGGAAGTCATATGACTTCCTTTTTTAATGCGAACATTGTTTTTATAACTACTTACGTTTTAGCATATACCAATATCCATTGGGATTGTTGGGTATGGGTTCTTTATGCTCTACGTATTCCGGCAAGAAGGGCAATAGTTTACTCATTAGCTGAGAAATATTTTTAGACTCATAGTTTTCCGGTATAAAGTCGGAAAATTGACGTTTCATACGGCTACCTATATTGCTATAATATGCAACGCCTTCTTCGCTCGACTCTATGTCGTTTTCTATTATTTCTTTAAGAGCTTGAAGCTTTTCTTTTTCTAAGATACAAACAGGCTTCTTTGGTGCGTTTGATTTAGCAGTATTCTTCTTGCCTTTTTGTTGCTTAGTGCTTTTTGCGGTTTCCTTTTTGGTATCTTTGGGAGCCCCTTCTTTCTTAACTTCTTCCTTGACTTCTTCTTTTAGTTCTTCGGACGGAGCTTCTTGAGTTTCTTCTTCCATGCTTTCGCCCAGATACATAAACTCGGAAAAAGCATTAACGAATTCTTGTATTGCTCTACTTCTTTCACCCATGCCTATTACTTCTTTATTTTGTTCACGAAGCTCTTGTGCAAGGCGAGTAAAATCGGAGTCGTTGGAAACCAAGCAGAAGGTGGTAATGTACGGCTTCTCATACAAAATCTTCATTGCTTGTATGGTGAGTGCTATGTCGGATGCGTTCTTTCCTACAACGTAACTAAATTGTTGTACTGCCGTCATAGAATAGCGACTGGTTTCCTTTCTCCAGCCTTCTATCTGCTTTGTCCTATAAACGTATTTGCCGTTAGTTTTGGTTTGAGAGCCGGTAATTTTAGTCCAGTCTGCAACAACCATTTTGACCAAAATCTTACCTTTTTGCTCCATTGTATCTATTATTTGACGAGCGTTTTTATAAGAAATATTTTCTGCGTCTATTAGTATTGCTATTTTTGAGTGTTTATCGTATTCCATAAATTTTCCTTATCTTATTATATATTATTGTGCACGTAAAGCGTCTATAGGGTTGAGTTTAGCAGCCTTTCTTGCAGGAAGTATACCAAATATTAAACCAACCGTCACGGAGAAACCTACTGCCAAAAGCACCGTAGTCGCTTGGAAGGTGAAGGTATATCCTATCAATATTGACGCAACGTAAGCGATTGTTGCCCCTAATGCCACGCCCAAAATACCACCTAGTACGCTTATTATAACCGCTTCTACCAAAAATTGCACCAATATTGTAGAAGGTTTTGCACCAAGTGCCTTTCTTAAACCTATTTCCATAGTTCTTTCACTAACGGAAACAAGCATCATATTCATTATTCCTATACCACCTACAAGAAGTGCGATTGCTGCAATTCCGCCAAGCATACCTAGTATTAGGTCGGTAATAGTAACAACTATATCCATTACTTCTTGTTGATTTATTACGTTATATCCACGAGTCGTTCCAAGAATTTCGGCACACCTATCTTCAAGCTGAGAAACGACTATGCCCATATCTACGCTGTTATCAACAACGGCATCAAAGGTCTTAACAAGCCCTATTTCCAAGTCTCTCATAGCAGTAGTATAAGGAACAATCAGCGAATAGTTACCGGCCGTATCTAAGCCGACAAGCTCGTTCATAATCCCTATGATTACAAAATCCATATTCAAGATTTTGATAGTTTCGCCAACGGGGTTATAATTGCCGTAAAGGTTCTTCCAAACGCCATACCCCAAAATGCAAACGTGAGTTGCGTTGTGAATATCGTCGTCGTTTATGGCTCTTCCTGCCTTTAAAGAATCATTAGAAACCAGCTCAAAGTAATAGTTATTTACCCCCATTACTCTTGTTGATGAAGTATAAACGTAATTATAATTAGAGTTAGTTTCATCCGGAACTAGCGTATAAACCAAATTTTTACGTACGGTAGGAGAAACTCCGTCTACACCATCTATTTCCAAGAAAGACTCCATTTCCGCATCAGTAAAGCCCTTTCTTACGGTAGTATTGGTAATTTCCACCGTAATTCTATTACCGCCAAGACCGGAAAGTTGGTCTATAACAGAAGTCGTTACACCTTGCCCTATGGTTATGAGTGCAATAATCGACGTTATTCCTATTATGATACCCAGAGTCGTAAGGAAGGTACGCATCTTGTTCATAAGAAGATTCTTGAAACTCATTTTAATGATATCTTTAAACATTCATAAGTCTCCTTCTTCTTTCACGTAGCGTAGGCACTTCCGACTTTTCTTCTTCTCTCTTTTCTCCGTTTTCGTCGTATAGCCTTTCGTATTCTCCTTGAGAATATATTCTGCCATCCAAAATATGAACAATCCTTCCAGCTTGCCTTGCTATTTTGGGGTCGTGGGTTATCATAATTATGGTTTTGCCTTCTTTATTGAGTTCCTTGAACAAATCCATTATTTGTGCACCAGTCGCTTGGTCCAAGGCTCCGGTCGGTTCGTCGGCAAGTATAATGGAAGGGTCGGTTACCATTGCACGAGCAATGGCGACACGTTGTTGCTGTCCACCGGAAAGTTGCTTAGGCTTATTGAGCATTTTGTCGCCTAGTCCTACCTTGTTTAGTAGCACCATAGCCCTTTGCTTTCTTTCCTTTGCGGGCACTCTTGCATATATTAACGGTAACGTAACGTTATCTATAGCACTCATGCGGTTTAAAAGTTGGAAGTTTTGGAAAACAAAGCCTATATCACGATTTCTTACCGCCGCCAACTCATTTTCTTTTAGTTTGCTAATATCTCTACCGTTTAAAACGTAATTACCGCTAGACGCAACGTCCAAGCATCCTATGATGTTCATAAGAGTGCTCTTTCCGCTTCCCGATGGTCCGAGTACCGCAACAAACTCTCTTTGGCATACTTCAAAGTTAACGTCGAATAATACTTGTAATTCGCCGTCTCCCATCGGGTACGATTTATTTATTCCTTTCATAGAAAGGATGGTCTTCCTATTGCTAAACATAATTATCCAAGTATTGAACTAATGAGTGAAGATTCTGCTTTATAAACTATCTTATCGCCTTCTACGAGTGCGTTTTCATCCTTTGCGTTCTTGACTTCTACCGCAGCTTCAGAACCGGTTGAGAGTAGTACCTTAACGTATACTCTTGCTTCCTTGTTATCACGTTTTACTAAAACGTAAGGATTCTTGTCATCATCGTAGAATATGCACTTAGTGGGTATTATAAGTTTATCTAAAACAGCCGTTTTTTGTACTTTTACTGCTACAGAATAATTCTCCAGCACTTCTTCACGTAGTACTACATCGGTAATATCTACGCCCAATGCTTCAACCTTTGCAGGAGTAAGCCCTGCATCGTAATATGCATAAGACGAGTATTTCAAAGATATCTCTCCCTTTCTCTTTGCAACTTGAGCGGCATTGGAAATTAGGTTTTCTTCTTTGGTTAAGTCAAGTTCATCTTCAACGCCGAAAACAATCTTTGCTTTAACGGCATAATATGCAATACCGGAACTATAACTTCCCTTTATTATTTCTTGTATGTCGGCAACAACCTTTCTTCCGCCAAGTGCGTTAATGGTAACGCCTGCATATACTTTTTTACCGGCACGTAGCTTTGCATCGATATCCGCAACGTCATATTCTGTAACGGTAAAAGACGTATAAAGCTGAGAAACTGCAATTTTAAAAACCTTATGGTCTATCGTAAGAGTGTCGCCTTCTTCTATTGTAAGGTTTGATATCGTGTACTCCATAGCCGTTAGCTCTTCGGTAACGGTAGCCTTTTCGATTATTGATTTGATGTAATCGGTGGTAATGCTCACTTTATCATTTTCGTTAGTGGATATCTTAAGATATTCGCTGGGGATGGCGAACGGATTGTCCTTGTTCGTCAAAAGAAGCATTATAACAAAATCGGAAGTAGTAGAATCGGGACTGAGTTTGCCGTTCAAAATCGCATCGTCTCTGGCTTCTTCCAGCTTGGACCAATCGAAGAAATAAGGCATAACTTCCATTATGATTTGATTTTCATCGGTAGTAAGCAATACGTTTTTGACGTTTTGGAAATTGGGATTGACGTATGTTACTTCATAAACGATAGGAGCGGTATTGGAGTTTATGATGGCGTAATTCCAGTTAAAATCTTCGCCTTCGTAATCATTAATGGAATCCATATCGGTTACGTTATTAACGCAAGCAAACAAAGGCAAAGAATTATTAATTCCTACGCTTGCAACGACACCGCTTGCATTAATGGACGTAGAAAGCGAGCCACGAGTAACGGATGCTTCTGCAGTAGGCGTTTCGTTCTTCTTTAAAGAGAGCACGACGATAGTAGCGATTAAAGCCAAAATAACTACGGCGACAACCACTATGATAAAAATATTCTTTTTAGTCCAAAACTTAGTATTCATATCGTTCTCCAAAATTTTATGTTTTATAATAACATAATAATTTGTTCAACTTATAATGTTTGCAAGTATTTTATTACTTAAATTTGCCTTATTTTTACTTTTAGATGTGTTAAATAAGCACTCAATGAGTGCTTAATATTAACTAACCTTTCTGATTTCATTGTCGTTTACGACTTCATAGCCTACGACGTAACCGGACCTTATCATACCGCCAAGGTCACGCAAAAATTCATACTTCTTCTTTTTCTTGAGCGTAAGCATGAGTTCATCTATCGTCTTGCACTTTCCTTCGTCCAACAACTTTTGTATTTTCTTGGAAGTGCTTGCCGTGCTAAACATAGCGTAACTGGCGAGTCCTGCTAAAAGAAAACATATTATTCCGGGAAGTTTATATCCTTCGAGTAGAAAAGCTATCAACAATCCGGCTATGGTAAGCGTTGCAAAGATTGAACCGAAAACATATTCTTTAATGGGCTTTTTTGCAACTAAATTAGCCTTGATGACGCCTTCGGATATGCGTTTTTCTTCAGCAATTTCAGCAACAACCACGGGTTTATCGTCTTTCTTTTCTTCTTCCACGATTTCTTCAACGGAAACTTTTACCACTCTGCTATCTTCTTCAACCGGTGTGATATCAAACTTTACCTTATCGTCCATTCGATTCTCCTATTAGTCTTAGTGCATATTTTTTTACGTAGTCTTGCACTACCGCCATCACCTTGTTGTACTCCGTTTGATTTATTGCAAGGAATGGGTCCGGAATAGCTTTGTAATTCTCGCCTGCAACTTCACTCAAATTTACGTACTTACTTCTGAGTTCCTTAGGCAAACACCACTTGTGCCAACGAGTCATCCCTATTATAACGTCACTGTCTTTAAATAAGCTTAAATGGTCGTGCAAATAGCGTGGTTTATGTCCGTCTATCACGCTCTCTGAAAACCCTTCCGTAAGCAACGCCTTCTTTGCCTTGTCGTGAAGTTTTTTAGAACGATTAAAAACGGCTCCGGAGTTACACTCCGTAACCATTTCTTTTAGTGCCGGATATTCTTCCATTAGTCGCTTAAAGTGAAACTCACAATATGGACTTCGACACACGTTAGAGCTACATACAAACAATACTTTCATTACTAGTGGATATTATTATATAGTTTGATTTCTTCGCCTATGACTGCGATTATGCCGTTATAATCGGCAGTGCCATATTGCGAACTTCTTGCGTTAAGAGTAACACGGAATCTTACGGTAATGGTTGCATTATTGCGATAGTTAGTGTATATCGCAATCTTAGGTTGAGTTCTGCTCAAAAAGGGAGTTCCGGTAGAATAACCATAGCCGTGATGTCCTAGTTTTAGTAGGTCTACCTTACCGATTTCCTTGCTTATAGCCTGCTCGTCACCATCAAGATAGTTTACGTCTGCCATAAGAAGAATCTTCTTGTCACCGTCTTTTACGAACAAAGCAACTGCGTTTTCGTTTTCTCCAATGCCGGTTTCAGTAGGAGCTTGTACGTTTAGGAATCTAAGCGTATAGGCACCTAAATTAAACTCTTCGGTAGGAATATCTTGAACTAACTCGATGCCACGTGCGTTAATTGCCGTTAGCATTTGGTTATAAACTTCTTCATTATCCCACTCAACGACTTCTTGCTCTTTAATGTAGTAAGGTTGATATTCCTTTAAGTAAGCCTTGCCCACCGTAATATCTTCATCTGCAAGCAAAGTATCAAAACCGCCTATGTGGTCGGAATGCGAGTGAGTGCCTAGTATAAAGTCAAAATGCACCTTGCCGTTTGCATCTGCAAAATTATCTTTAACGTACTTTAATACTCGTTCTTCAAAGCCCTTTAGCTCCAAGTCCGCAAAGCCCCTGGGATTATCACTATCTTCTGCACAGTCAATCATCGCAAGATGTCCTTCGGATTCGAGTATGATGCAATCCCCGCTTTCAGTATTAAGAAAATGTATCTTGTTACCGCTGGGAAGTGTGCCGTTTTCCAAGGCTTCTTTATAGTCCATAGGCTTATTCATATAGGTAGTTATACCGAAAATCAAGCCATATGATGCCGTCAAAAGAACTAGCCCGGTAGCCACCAAGATACCCACGAACGCCCAAATTATTTTGGTCTTTTTCTTGCGTGGACTTTGTTTGTAATAATCAATTAGACTTAACGTTTGTTGTGCCATATTTTTCTCCTAACAACGTGAGAGATGTTCATAATATTCTTTTTTTACGTCTTCCGGAGCAACTATTTTTATATTTCCGCCACCGGTTGCACACCAGCCGAAAAACGTAGGTCTAACTCTTACCTTGACTTTAACTCTAAAGGTGTTTTCCGTCAATTTGAGCATGCTGACGTGTTCGCCAAACTTATCGACTATGCCGTCAACAGCACTATTGTCGCACTCAAGAGAAACTTCCGTCAATTCTCCCTTAAACATAGAAAACGCTTGCTTTCTATATTCCTTCAAGTCAAAATCTTTTAGCCACTCCGCCTTTGTTATTCGGGTAGACTCGGGTAGTACCTTATCCATTTTATCTACCCTATACGTTGCTACGTTTTCATACTTATCGCCATAGGCAAGGAGATAATATTTGTCTTCCATTGCGACAAGAGATATGGGATTGACGACGTAACGTTTTCTTTCCTTTCTATATAGCCTTGTGCCTTCCACGTCGTAATCAAAATATAAAAACGAACATTGCATATCGTTTCTAATGCAAGAATCTATGGTTGTAACCGCATTAAAAACGTTTTCATTGGAGTGCTTTGCACTTATGATTCCTTGTTTTCTTTTGAAAGACTCCGCTCTACCGGCTCCTGCCAAAGACGAAAGTTTACCAACAAGCTCCATAGTCTTCTTTTCCGTAATAAAGCTTGCGGATTCTACTGCATCTATAAGCACTCTTAATTCCGCATCACTAAATACTCTAACGCTTAGATAATATCTATCTTCACCATCAACTTCCATAACGCCAAAGCCCCAATTTTTTAGGAGCTTCAGGTCTTCTTTAACTTCTTTTATGCTACTGGGAAGCCCTTCCAAATTAAGTCTTTCCGCAATTTCAAAAGAACCCAAAGCGACCGAGCTATCGGTGTGGTTTTTGAGTAATTGATATATTGCAAGCGGTCTTATCTTTTGATTTTCTTTCATTATTCTTCGTCGGTGAAATATTTTAACGCTTCGTAATAACCCGCA
>JAZNYA010000016.1:0-2278 GCA_045594145.1 Candidatus Stercoripulliclostridium sp.
AAGGAGAAGGAGAAGGAGAAAAAAAAGAAAAAGTGTTAGAAAAAGAAAGTGGCATGCCCGGTCTTTCCGTTAAGGATAAACGCCCCGCCACACAGGAAGAGATACGTACACTTTTTCCTTCTTTAATTTTGGATACCACACCCACCCACACTTATTTGGAGTATTCTTCGGCTCTTTCGGAGTACAACCGCTCCGACTTTGCGAAAAAGAGCTTTCTCACACTTTCACTTTTGGATAGACATCTTTTGAGACTTCGGCTCGGCTTTTATGCCGACTACGCCAAAACGCTGTCGGATACTTCCAAAATGTGCATGCCACAGACCTATACCAAGGAAGAAATCGACTCGGTTTTTAGGAACGTAGCGGATATCGACGTAGATAATTGGGATATATAAAACTACCAAAAAAGGAGAAAATATGACAAAAACTGACGTTATTACATTAGTTAGAGAAGAGTTTTTAAGGCGTCGTGACGAGCGAAAGAGCTTGGAAGCCAAGTGGTTACTCAACCTTAATTTCCTAAAGGGCAACCAATATTCTTGCTTGAACTCAAGGCTGGAACTTACCCCAAGTGCCAAGCAATATTTTTGGGAATCAAGGGAAGTTTATAACCATATTGCACCCATCATAGAAAGCCGACTTGCCAAGTTTACGAGAGTAAATTGTGCCGTCAACGTGCGACCTTCGTCGTCGGATGATGAAGATTTAAAGAGTGCCACACTCGCCACCAAGCTACTTGAAAGCACCTTTCTCGATAACGATTTTTATAAGAAATTCGCCCTTGCAAACCTTTGGGCAGAAGTGACGGGAAGCGTATTTTATAAGGTTTTTTGGAAGGGTGACGGGGACGGAGACGTCAAAATTTCGGTATGTCCGTCCTACGAAATCTACCCCGATTCCTTGTGCGTTTCCGATATAAATTCGCAGTCTTCCATCATCCACGCAAGAGCCTATCCCGTGGGGAAAATAGAAGATATTTGGGGTGTAAAGGTGGAAAGTGAAGAGATTTCCGTCGTTGGCGACAATCTTCTTAGCGAGTCGGCATCGGGAGCCGTAATGCCTACGGAACGCAAAAAATCGGACGGATACGCCATGGTTTTGGAGTACTATGAAAGCCCGAGCCAAGAGTTCCCCGAAGGCAGACTCATCATCGTTAGCGGAGATAAGCTCATCCACCAAGGCACTCTCCCGTACCTTAACGGCGAAGGCGGAACGAGAAAATACCCCTTCATAAAACAAACCTGCATAGATACCCCTTGCTCATTTTTCGCATCGTCCGTCATCGAGCGACTCATACCCGTCCAACGTGCCTACAATGCCGTAAAGAACAGAAAACACGAGTATCTGCAAAGGCTTTCCGTTGGCGTGGTTGCCGTCGAAGAAGGTAGCGTGGACGTCGAAAACTTGGAAGAAGAAGGGCTTGCTCCCGGCAAGATAATCACCTATAGGCAAGGCTCCACACCGCCCATAATGATGAACCCCGGTAGCGTGCCGAGTGAGTTTAGGGATGAAGAAAATAGGCTACTTATGGAGTTTAAGGTTATATCGGGCGTTAGCGACTCGGCGGACGTTTCGTCCAAAGCGGAAGCCACCGTTTCCGGCTATGCACTTTCCCTTCTCATAGAGCAAGATTATATGCGACTTAGCGTCACCACGGAAAGCATACGTTCGGCGGTTAAGGAAGTGGCAAAGCAAACGCTAAGGCTATACAGAGAGTACTCTAGGGGAGATAAGATGCTAAGGATTGCAGGCAGACTCGGGGAAGTGGAAATTGATGCCTTTAGGGCAAGCGAACTCAACTCTGATGACGTCGTAATGGAAAGCGATTCCACCATGGTAGAAACGCCCGCCACCCGAAAATCCATGGTGCTGGAGCTCCTTAAAGCTGGGCTTTTGGGTGATGAAAACGGCGTCATAAGTAACCGAAACCGCACGAAAATAGTGGAAATGCTGGGCTTTGGAAATTGGGAGCACGCAAGGAGTGATGAAGAAGTTCACCTAAAGAAAGCGTCATTGGAAAACTCCCAAATGGCAAAGGGAAAGAAGGTTAACGTCGATGAACTCGACGACCACGCTCTCCACGTAATAGAGCATACCAACGCCTTTGCAAGTGGCACTTCCACGCTTTCCGATTCCGCCAAAAAGCTCATTAAAGAGCACGTTAGAAGGCATAGAGTACTAGCGAAACTTGGAGAAGAAGCGGGAAGCTAAGTTGCATTTAGAATCTTAATTCTAAATGCAAAACAGTCGCTAAAGCGAAATGCGGAGTGCGGAACGC
>JAZNYA010000017.1:0-4996 GCA_045594145.1 Candidatus Stercoripulliclostridium sp.
TTTTAATCTTAAAATTATTTGCATAGAAAGGCTACTTGGCTTGCGACTTTCTCACCTACAAGCCAATTGGGAACAGCTGGGTGAACTAGCAAAATCCTTGCTTATGAACATAACAACAAAGGCAGAACTTTACGAGCTTATAACATACTTCATTTCAAATTTTGACAAATGCACCAGGCTGGTTATCACTGATGGTACACCACCCAAAATGGTTGTTGACGGAACTACAATTCTCCCTTTCTTTTTTACTACTTCAAACGATTATAACCTGCTCGTTTCCGTTATGCGTGAAAGTCCAACCAATATAGTTATTAAAAACCAAGAACTGCTTTCACCTAAATTACTAGAAACGTTTAGGGCGTTAGGGCAATAAAAAAGGAAACCACGTTGGTTTCCTTTTTGCTATGATATTTAGAGTTAATTACAAAAGTTCAGAACTTGTTTCGCCAGTCAACATATCGAATTGCAACGTCTTGCGTTCACCGTTTTCGATATACTTGATGGTGACGTAATCCTTATCGGTATATTCTGCAGAAATTATTATTGCTTGCGATTTGTTAAATGCCTTCTTAATGATTTCTATTTCTTCTTCGCCATACTTACCGACGTTATCGCTTACAAACAATACGTTACCAAACAAATTGTTTACCTTAGCTAGAAGCTTCTTTTGTTGCATCGTGAAGGTTAGGTTAAAGTCACGAAGGAAGAATACGTCGGGGTCGTTACAGAAAGCTCTACCATCAAGATGACGACGGAAAATAGTATTCGTCATTGCATTTTGAGCAGAAGGTAGTTCTTGGTTAATTCCTAGCCTATTATAGAACTTACCCTTGTACTTAAGGTCTACGTCACAACTTATTCGGCAAGCATCTACAACGCCAAAGCATGAGCCCAAAGGAACGCCACAGCCAAGTAGCAATTTATCTCCGACGCACTCACGTAAAAAGTCCATTGCTTCCGCCATTATTTGACCACGAGATTTGCCGTTTCTAGGATGGATACATTGGCTATACAAGAAGTCCAACTTAACCATATCGTAGCCCCAATCATTTAAAATGACGTTAAAGAAGTTACGCATATACTCTCTTGCACCTTCATTATAGATATCAAGTGTATATGCTCCACCCCATGCGAATACGCCTTTTGCTAGTTTGCCTTTTGCGTTCTTTAATAGCCACTCGGGATGTTCTTTGGTTAAGCGAGAATTGTGTTGAGCACTAAACGGAGCAATCCATATACCGGCAAGATATCCTTCTTTATGGATTTCATCTGCAATATACTTCATACCGTTCGGGAACTTGGGTGACGGGTCTAGCCAGTCGCCAACGTAAGGCTCATAGCCGTCGTCAATTTGGAAAATACCAACGTGGTCCTTAACTCGTGAAATACCCTTAAGGTCACGCAAAATAATGTTCTCATCTATCTTTTGGAAGTAGTTATACCAGCTGGTGTATCCTGCCATATGGTCGATTCTGGGCTTAGAACATTTTAGGTCCGCAAAATACGCATCAAATACGCTATCGTATTCCCCTATATACTTGTTTACGTTAAGTAGTTCATAGCTTTCTTGAGCATTGATAGCAACGCCTTCTACGTCTTTGGCAATGGTAAAGGTGCCGTCGTTCATATCTGCATAGAAAACGGTAAATCCGGTACGCTCGTTAAGTGAGCCATATAATTCAACTTCGTTTTCTTTTCTATAATAGGTATAAGTAAAGCTGTGGAATTTACCGGTTGTTTTGGGATACTTGATGAAATTGTAGTCACCTGACAATGCGGCGAGTTCAAAGCCAGTCTTAGTATACTTGGTTAAAGGAGTCAATCCCTTTTGCTTATCGTCTACGCAAACTTCTCTAGAAGTGGTCCATGCTTGGTAACCGTTAATATAGAATCTTTCCCCCGTTCTGGTAGGATGGATGTACTTTAATTCAAGAGATACAAGTTCTATATCCTTTTTGGGAGTAATGACAAGCTTAACGTTTTCGGAAGAGCAAGTTTCTTCAATAGTATAATCTACAGTTTGATATGATTCTTCCTTGATGATTTTGCTTTCGCCGGCGAGTTTGTACTTAATGCACAATTTGCTTTCTTTCATTTTAATTCCTCCGAATTTTATTCAACTTATTTATTATATAATATAAAAGAGTTTTTTGCAACACTCATTTTTAATTAGCCTTTCTAGTTGCTCCGTAATTAACTTCCACATTCTTCTTAAAGAGCAAGTAATCGTACTTTGGACGCCATTGGTCGCCACAATCTACGTTCTTCTTAAAGTCCTTCTTTTCTCTGGCCACGTTTACTTCAGTTACGCCTTTTAGTTCACCTTTTTCTTTATATACGGTATCCCAAAACGCATGATGTCCTATGTAGCTAACCGATGCCGGAATATAGACGTAATCTAGTTCTTGACAATAACTGAACGCATCGGAACCAAGATACTCCAAACCTTCCGGAAGAGAATTATACAAACTACCATCCGAGCGATAGGAGTATACGTAATCCAATTGAGTAGCCCTAAAGAAAGACATCGTTTCCATTTTCTTTAATCCTTCGGGCAAATATACAATTTTAAGGTCAGTATAATTAAACGCAAGCTTTCCTATCTTTGTAACGCTACTAGGTATCGTATAGGTTAATACGTCGTTAACGTAACTCTCGCTGTTTGCGTCGGCGTTTTCATCGTAACCTTTGGTTCTAGCAATATAACTGGAGTGTTTTATCGGATAACATATAACTTCCGTTAATTCTTTATTGTATAACACTCCGTCGATATCGCAAAAATACGGATTGTTTTCATCCACTTCTATTCTTTCAAGTGCATTACAAGTATAAAACGACTTGCCGTCTATCTCCTTTATTTCTGCACCCAAATAAACGACTTCTAACTTTTCATCGCAGTTAAAAGCGTATTCTCTGATAGCCGTAATAGGTTTAGTTTCGTCTTTAACAAAATAAAAATTGGTTTCCGGGTTGCTTTCCCCTTCCAAATATTTAATCTCCATATAATAGTCGAGACTAAGTTCCTTTACGTAACCGGTATTATTAAATTTGGAAAGTTCAATTCCATAATCTAATTCTTTAAACTCAAAGGTATCTTTTTGTACCGCTGCTACACTAAAATATATGGCAAGTCCAATTGCAACCAATATAACTAAAACAAAAACAATTTGCTTTAGCAACTTATTTTTAACCGGTTTATTGATACGTGGAGCAGGGAGCCCTTCTACTTTGTATTCCCATACTTCTTCGTCCTTTATCTGCAAAGGATTATTTTTAACCATCTCTTCTTGAACTTCAAGGGATTCTACTATGGTTTCTTCGTTAAGATTTAAGTCTTTGTATTCTTCCATAACGCCCCCTATCCTATGAAAGTGCCATGCACTTTTTCGCCTTGTTCTTCGGCATTCTTTGCAGTGACTTCCGCTCTACGTTTAAGCACTTCCATTACGTCTTTTTGTTTCTTAGCATCATAATCCCAGAAAATATATGGAAGCGTCATCAGTAGATATCCTACAACGTCGATTATCATGGGAATTATTACTATGTTAATACGGGACTCATCAATGAAAAGCACGTCCCAATTGCTATTGAATCCAAAATTTAAAAGCATGAGCGGTATAATCAAACTGATAAATGAAGTAATTGGTCCTGTGAACCAACCGAATATACCCGAAAAACTTTCTAGTCTTTCTCCAGATAAATACATTTGATAGTCGTTAATTCTAACGTTCATATCGTGTCCGGCCGAAGTGGGAACGGTCTTTGTCATTTCCATCAGGAACAAAGCAATTATGCAAATCGTACCACATAGTATCAAATTATCACCGGCAAGAATAATGGTTAAAATTACAATGGCGTTTCCTATTGCTCTAGTAAGCTGATAGAAAATCATAATTTGCTTATATGAGAATTTCTTAAGAAAGTATGGAGTAAATAAATCAGGTGGAGTTCCTGCAAATGAAACTAAACCTACGATTATAGCATAACTTAGACCACTCAAACGGAAAGTATACAAATATAGTACCGTCGTAAACGCAAGCATACCATTTCCAAGTGCATCTATTAATCCAACTATAGTATTTATCCAACGATACTTGTTATGTAAAACGCCAAATATGCCATCCCAAAACTTTATATGCACCTTCTTTTCGATAGGTGGTTGGGGTATTCTTTCCGTAACTCTGCCGGCAAAAAACATGGTAAGAGTTGCAGAAGTAATAAAGATAGCAGGAATTACAAATCTAAAAACGTTTATATCTGCCCACTCGTATCTGAGTGTACCAATTATTATGGGAACGATAAATCCCATTATGCCATTGAATATATGGGAGAATTTTATCGGGTAACTTCTTACTAATATTCTTTCATCCAAATTTGGACTTATGCTTTGAGTACAAGTTTCCAAGCAGTTGCCAAAACCAAACACATTGTATACCGCAAAAAGCAAATTGGCAACCCAAACCCTAGTAACTACGTCCGGAATATTATAGACAGGTAACCATCCGATTAATATTACCATAACGCATTTTGGAATATAGTCGCAATACAATGAATACTTATATCTACCAAACTTAGGCACCAAAATCTTACGCCAGAAAATGTTACGTGCACCAACCCAACCTGAGTATAAAATATGCGTTCCTAAAATCTTAAACACGGAACTTGCATTTAATCCTTCCAGCCCGTTCATATAAGTAACTAACGCACCGGTTTGGTTAAAAAGTTGAGATATATCACCTATAATTAAGCCTAGGCCTATTGCGATTAGAGATAAATAAAGAGCGTAAAGTTTATATTCCGTCTTTTTGGGCAAATTAGCCAAATTATCACAAACGTACCACCAAATCAGTGACCAAATATAATTTAGTGGCATATTAATTATACCAATTATAGAATACGTAAGATATGGTAGCTTATAATGATACATCATCAAATAGCAACCGGCACCAAAGAAAATGTATTCCAAGGTTTTTGCACCCGTATAATTACTACCTAC
>JAZNYA010000018.1:0-26528 GCA_045594145.1 Candidatus Stercoripulliclostridium sp.
CTTTTTCTTTGGTAATTTTTACGATTTCTCTTCTTAGCGTATCAATTTCTACTATTAGGTCTTGGTTTAATATTTTATCCCCTATTATTCTCTTAACAAGTTTTCTTCCAAAGAATATCGCACAAAAAAGGAGTGCTGCCAACACTAGCACAACAAGTATGAAGCAAATTATTGCCCCCGCTACTTGTCCACCGGTCATATCGGGCTTATAAAGATTATAGGCTTCTGCATATGCTTTAAAGTCAAACATCTGCACAAGGCTACCAATTACGCCACCACGGTTACCCAAAGTGTCGGGGTCGGCATAAATTATACCGAGCATCCCGCCAAAGAATATATCACAAAATGCTTTAAAGAAACTTCCCATAGTCTATTTCCTTATTCCTTTTCTACGTATCTACCGTGGAACTGTAGTTTTTCCACTTCAAAGAGACTTGCTGTAAGAGTTGCAATATTTGCACCATCAAAGTATCCAAGTATTTCTACCGAAACTTTATCTTTTACTCTAAATGAAAAGTTCGAATGAAGCGAGCCGTTAAACCCGGGATAATCTTCAACCTTAACCGGCCTACCATCCAGCTGAACCGACGTGTTATCATACTTAAAATCGTCGCTTATCCAAGTACTTCCGTCAAAAACTTCTCCCTTGACGATATTGCCATAGTAAACTTTCCTTTGGTTTCCAATGAAGCCTACCAGCTTGCCGTCTACGAATACGACAAAGCGGAAAGTCTTCAACGAATCGTTATCATCGACTTTGTTGCTGTTATACACGTAATCCAACGATATCGTTACTTCTAGGTCGGAGCTTTCATTCAAGTTATATAAATATAACGTGTTGGACATTGTGGATTCATCTTCATCGACGTGATAACCATAAATGTAAACAGGCCTTATTCTTCTGCCGTTTTCACGAAATCTTTCTTCGACTTCGCCATTTACGATGGTATGTGCAACCAAACCTGTATGTAAACTATTAGAAAACTCTTCCTTACTCATTCCTATATACGGCTTGATATTGGGCATACCGGGCAACGTGCTTCCGGCAGAACCTTGACCCACACCACCGCCTATGCGGTTACCGCTTACGCTATATATCAAATATTTTTGTGCGGTTGGATTGGTCCTAAAGTCATCACCCCAGTCTAACCAAGAAAGACGAAGGTCGCCTGCTCCTTGGTCTGTTTGGACAGTGAAGGTCATATTGGAAAGATTGACGATATTGTTTGCCGAAAACCACGCAAAAGTTGCCGTACTTAAAGCAACGATAAGCATAACTATCGTGATTATGGTAATTATTAAGTTGTTAAGAGTTATAACTTTCTTCATAATTTACCTTATGACTCCGTTTCTTCTTCGGCTTGGCCGAATATCATTTTGTATTCGACTTTGTTAGCACCATCTTCGTCTATCATATCTACGCCGTCAAACCACACCGCTACTACACATTTTACGTAACTTTCCGCAGGGACAACAAAGGTGATATTCTCCGTCTTGGAAACGCTTTCCACGTCGTTAATATTACTATTTCCTTCCAAAACGCCGTAATGTATTACGCTTTCCGATTGTCCGTCTTTGGCAATTAGCCCACGTAGTATTAGGTCGCCTTCCTTGTTATCGCTAGTGAATATTGCCGAGCGAAACTTGGTGGCTACGGGTTTTTCCATCCTTACGTTCGTGCCGGGCACGTCATAAAGCTCGGCTGATATTTCATAAGTGAACGTTACTTCCACGGGAACAGGCTCCCAGTTTGTAACGTAAATTTCCGTCGCCGTGCCGTCTTTTTCCCTAAGAAGATATGGCATGGTATCGGAAATGGATTCCAATTTTACAATAAATCCGTCCGCAATATTTTCTATTTGCTCGCCCTTGTTGAATTTTCCCGAGCCAGCAAAAGATTCGAAGGTACTTTCCCCTACTACGCCAAGCGTTTTGGGTATCATAGGATAAAGTACGTTGCCGTCAGTTACGGGCTCTATTAACAATTCACTATTGTATTCGCCGTATTCCAGCTCGTGCCAAGAAAGACTTATTCCGGTAGTAGATTCATCAATTTCTACCGAAAACGCCATGTCCCCAATGGTAACCACGTTGGAAACAACGTACCAAGCGAAAGTTGCGGTAGAGAGAACTACTGCAAGTAAAAGAACCATAAGCATGGTGCTTATCAGCCTACTCGTCCATTTACTTCCCGTTAGTATATCTAACCTAGTCTCTCTCATTTTTACGGTTTGCCAGTCGTTTCAAAGGCGAATTCTATCTTTAATAGTCCGCCAATGATTTCATTTACGCAATCTTCGTCCCAGCCTTCCAGCCAAACGATAAGGCTATACTTCATCGTTTCACCGGGCTTTAGCTCGTAGCCTTTGTTATAAAAGACGTGGTCGTCATCATAAAATGGCTCCGCCATCCAAGGCGTCGGGTCGTCGTGATGCTTAATTTCACAGTTACCTTGTTGGTCTGTCGTAATATACAAGGGCGTATAAAGGTTCTCTTCCTTTGTGGTGGGAACAACCTTTTCCGCTTCCAAAACAGGATTGCCGTTTGCATCCTTAACTACGTTACCTTCTGCATCCTTGACTTCTTTTTTCTCGGCGTATACGGTAATTTCATAGTTCTTGATGAGCATTACACGAAGTGCTTTTTCTACTCCTTGCGTGCTTTCTAAAATCTTAAAGTACTCGTTAAAGTATTGCACTTCCGTGGTAACGTTCTTAAGGTAGAAAGTGGTGGCAAAATATTCGTCGTCCTTCGTTGTAATTTGACCATCCGTGGTAACTATATCTACAAGTTTATGTTCAATAGGCGTGCTTCCTGTAGGGCACAAGTACAAGCTTGTGTTATCCATATGCTCGGGGCCGGATACTTCCAAGTGTTGCGTACCGGGCATAAATGCGGAGTTCTCGGAAAGCGATAGTATTTTACTGCCTTCCTTTTCTACGTATATGCTAAAATTGTTTATTTCTACGGCACTATAAAAACCATAAAGGACGATACCTACGGCAAAAAGAGCGAGCAAAACTATGGCGATTATGATAACCGCTTTACGCTCCTTTGATTGTTGACGAGCCTTTTTGTTTTTAATGACGTATTTGTATTTAGGGTTAGTCGGGTCGGTAAGCTCGGGCGGTAGAGTTTCTACAGGCGTACTGCTCGCAGTGTTTTCCACGTTTTCCGTGCTATTTTCTTGGAGTTCTTCCGACGTTTGCCCCGTTTTCTTTTTTAGCAACATTTTGCTCCGATAGTTAACGCTAACCCGCCTTGCCTAGCAAGGTAAGGAAGCAAACCTTTTATTTTCTTCTTAATTATTGATTATCGGCGTCAGCGGAATCTTCTTTTGCTTTTTGTTGAGCAAGATATTCTTCTATTGCCTTTCTCTTAATTTCTTCTTCATCAATAGCAACCGCTTCGGAAGCCGTTTCTTTAGCTTTAGCCATCTTGAATTCCATAACCATTCTAACTACTAGGATGATGTTATAGATGAATAGAATTGCTAGCGGTATAACGATGACGAGAAGGAAGTTAGTGGGATTTTGTAGCCAGTTTACAGCCTTACCAACACCCTTTAGGTGACTCTTATATACTGCAAGAACGTCATTGGGGTTAAGGTTTTCTTTAGCGGTTACAACGTCGCCCATAACTACGTAAGTGTCGATTAAGCCATCATTATCATTGTCAACAACTTCCACTATACGGTGGGTAATAAGAGCTTCGTATCCGTTAACGTTACCAACGTAGGTTACAATGTCGCCAACCTTTAGGGTACGAACGTTTTCGGGAGTTTTGGCAATAACCATATCTCCACTCTTAAAGCGGGTTTTGATATCGAAGCCGGTGGTTTCATAGTATTCGTCTTTACCGTTCATGGAGTCGGTTAAAACGGGAAGAAGCTTGGTCTTGCCTTCGCCGACGGTAGCACTGGAAGTTATGGGGTTAGCAATAACGATAGCACTAACGGTAATAGCAAGAATAATGATAGCTACTTGTATACAAGTAACGGTAATATCGACAATCTTTTTTTGCTTAGGAGTTAGTTTGAACTCCTTAATTTTCTTTAATAGGTCCATAATTTTCTCTATTTAATTTATTTATTAGGTATTATTTATTAGTTACAAAAGCGATACTTACTCTCACGCACGCATGCGTGAGAGTAAGTTAGATGGTTAGTTATTTGCTAAAATATGCAAATTTTGTTAGGTTTTTAAGTAATCTCTTTGTTGATATTAACCTTGAACGGGAGCTTGTGCTGCAAAGTTGAATGCAAATTCAGCAACATCTTGACCTGCGTTGATAGAGGTTAGGTCGTTACCATTTATCCATGCATATACGCTGATTTCAACCTCATTATCGCTTCCAGTAGCATCTTCACCAAGAGTAAAAGTAATGCCATCAGTTCCATTTGCAAGAACTTTATAGGTGCAATCAGTTAAATCAGCATCGCCAGTATTAATTAGAATTTGACCAACCTTATAAGTGTTGTTAGCGAAAACACCTTTTACTTTACCATCAATAAATACAGCTACACAGAGATTGTCTGCAAGTGTTCCTTCAAAAGTTGCGGTCATTTTTACGGTTACATCTTCGTTGATGTTGTTATTGATAACGAAGAAAGAAGTTTTGCCCTCCACATTGATAGACCAAGGTGTTGCGTTACCACCAGCCGCAGTAAATTGATTCAAAGTGTTCATAGGAGCACTATTGAAAGCAATTGTTTCTGCATCATCAGCAATAACAGCGGTAGGAACCATAGGTTGAATAGCGGGTCCACCAGCTAATGCGATAGAGGTAGTTTTATCCGCATCAGACCAACCAATTGAAATATCTGCAGAAGTTGAACTTGCAGATGAAACAACTGCATCCGTTGCAGTTACTGCTTGGGTAGAAGTGTACCAAGCGAAGGTTGCGGTTGATACTGCAACGATTAGTACAGCAACCATAAGAATTGTTGTTATAAACATGGATTTTTTAGCGTGTTTCATGTTTGTTCTCCTTTTAATGAATGTTTTTGTTTTTTATCAATACGGGATAGGACGTGCGGTTTTATCGTTGGAGCTTTGCTCCGGGTCTTTTTTACTCTATTTATCAACAATTAAGTAAAATGCCGGGCAACCACCTTTCGATAAAATTCACATATCGGCTTATTTTTAACCATCTTGTGTCTTTTTTGCATTATCCTATCTCCTATTAATTACTTACTAATGGTAATTTTTTGTACTCTTTGACGGCACTAACTACCGTTCTCTTAGGCTCTCCCGTACAGAAACCTTCAATTACGTCTACGCCATGTGTCAAAAAGTATTTTGCTTGCTTCGTTTCTTCTACCCCACTTGCAACAGTCGTTATGCCTTGTACCTTGCAATAACCCACTAACATATCTAGTAGAGCAGTTCTTCTTACGTCGTTTTCTTTATAGTACCTTGCATCTATTCGCAAGTAGTCTACGGGATAGTCCGTTAGCATATGTACGCCCGTATCTACGCCGTAATCTATCATTATCTTTAACCCATATCCCCTTAGCTCATCTATGCCGTCAAGACCTATCTTGCCAAGTGATAAGAGCATATTGCCGTCCAAAATTATAACTAACCTTTCTACTCCTTCCGCTAACATCTTAATAAGTTTGGCATGAGAGCCTTTTCTTGCAAAGGTACGGCAACTTAATGGAATAGCAAACGTATATTTTTCGTTTTCCTTTATAACTTCCAATAGGTTTTGGATTGCGATAAGATTGAGTTCTTCTATTCTTTCGCTATTTTCCGCAATAGCAACGTACTGCGGGGGCAATATCTTGCCCAAGAATTTGTCGTTTAGTACTTGTTGCACGCCAAGATAGTTTATCGTGCTATCACTGTTCAAGCCACAGCCATAAAAATATACTATCGGCTCGGTTAGTGCTACGGCACCCCTAATCGTTTCCGCTTGTTGACGGAGTGCTTCCAGCTTTTGTAGACCTTTCTTCTTTTCCAAGTCGAACTCTTCACCCATCAAATCAATAATGATATTGCGAGTGAGTTCGTTGTCTATTGGGTCGTATTCTTCACCGTCATATTGTCCATCGACGGGAGTTTCACTTTCACTACCACGAAGAACGGCTTCCGGATTGACGGGATATCTTTCCGCATACGCAACGGGTACGTAAACTTTCTTCTTTACGCCACCGCTTGCTTCCATCATCTTTTCTACGAGTTCAACAAGCTTTGCTAACTCCGCAGTCTTCTTGGTTACCTTGCCACGCTTAATCGTAACGCATGCGGTATATTCCTTGTGCGTTTTATCAATGGGCTCAACGTAAGGACAATATTCTCCAACTAAATTGACGTCCGCTTTAAGATAAACGTAAAGAGTATCTCCGCCAATTTCAAGCGACATCAACTTTTCTCTCTCCAAAGAGAATCTTTCCGATAACTTATCGTAATATTGCTTGGTCCCTTTGTGCGAAAGGAAGGTGTTCTTAATTTTACTATAAGCAAGCTTGATGCCGTTGGTACTCATCCTTAGACGATTTTCAAAAACGTCATCCAGAATTTCTCTGCCATAATCGTCGTATTCTCCGCTTATACCAACTTCATCGGCACCTTCTTGCGTATCGAACAAATTATGTACCGCAACTCTTACTTCCGTCTTTTCTATTTGCTCATCTAAGTCTCTTAGCTCGGCATTTACTCTTTCTAATTCCTTAGCTAATCTTTCATCTTCGGTGAGTCCGTCGTCTTCTTCTGCTTCCGAACTTTCTACCTTAACTTCTTCAACCACTTCTTCCGTGCTTTCTTCTTGGACTTCTTTCACAGCGAGCGTTTCGCTAACTTCTTCGCCCATTTCTTCAACCACGGTTTCTTCGAGTGCGTTGTCTACTTCTTGGACAGAAGAAAGCTCTACGGCATCTTCCGTAGTTTGACCTTCGGTGGCATCGTTTTCTATTAAGCCAAAAGTCTTTTCTTCTTCCATCGCTCTCTCCGTTTAGTAGGGGTGACAAAAAATGGCGACATTGCCACCCAATACAATTTTAACAAAAGCAATTTTACTCGTCAATACTCAATTTTTTTAAAAAATGCGAGCGTGCACACGTATATAAGACCTAAAAACGAATTATCCTTTGGTATATAAAAATTTTTACTTTGCTTTGCAAAGTAATTTTTCAAATATCACCCGCTTCTCTCCCTATAAAAATCACAAAAAAACGCCGAAAATTATTTTCATTTTCGGCGTCAAACAATTAACCATAAGGTCAATAATTAGTAAATATTGGGGCTTTTACTATTTCAATTTGGCACTAAAGATGCCTATTTTTTCTCTGCCACGCAAATTATCACTGACGTTTCTTGCGTTAAAATATAGCCTTAATTCGTCTTGATACTTAACCAAGTTGCAAGCATAAACGTACTGCTTCATCCAGTTTTTGTTCTTACCTTCCGTTTCCGTGGGCATCAAGAATATCCTTACAAATTCAAAGTTTACACCATCGTCCGACTTGAGCAACATTATTGCAGAGTGCGACTTGCTGCCGTCCTTGAAAATGCCGTTTTGCAGTCCTACGTAGCAATCTTTAAGCTCATAAACCTTTAGGCATCCCGAACAAATATTAAGATATTTGCTGTCCTTATCGGGAGAAATTATAGGCTTTTCCAAGCTGACGAAGCCTTCCGCCAAATTGTCGCTTTCTGCATATGAAATATGGGTGGGTTCCGAAAATCCGCAGTCTTCAACGAACGTCAATCCGGCGGAAAAATACAAACGATATTTGCCGTCTATTTTAGTCAAAAACGGGTTGGATATGGAAGTGCCTTGTTCCCCGCTCATATACTCTCTTTCGTTTCTAACAACGGGTACGGGTTTGGTCCAATTCTTTAAATCCTTGGACGTAACAAGATAGATTTCCGAGTACCACTTTCCGCCAACGAGCGACCACGCTCTCTTAAGCAAACTTTCCGTTCTCTCATAGTATAGATAGTAGGTTCCATCCACGTAAGAGCAGTCCGGACGCATTGCGTTGGGCACTACCCTAGTTGCTTTTTCCCACTCTATTCCGTCATCACTTTGGAGCTCGTATACGCCCAAAAAAGTGTGGCAGAAAAGATGCCAACGTCCATCGTGACTGTCTTCCGGCGTTAACACGCTAGGGTCTGCGACAACCGGGCTAAGACCAAAGTTTTCTATTACCGGATTGCCTTCATAAAGGCTAAAATTTGCGTTCTTAAGTTCTTCAAAAGTTAAATCAATGTAACTAATCATGCTTAAGTTTTGGGTATCCTTTATTGTAGTTTAGGTTTCCTATATTCTATTTTGCTCCACATTTAAGCTGTGCGGATGTTTTTTGTTTTTATGCTTTGTATGGTACCTTTATAACCAATTTTCTGTTTCTGCTCGGCTCTGTGTTAATGCCCGGCATATGAGCGTCGTTCGGGGTGAGAATTAGGTATTCTCCCCTGCCCAAAGTCTTTAGCGTTCCACCTTGCGTTTTATAGAGTTCTATGTCGTATTCATACGGCTTTACGCACTCGCCTTTTCTCATTTCATCAAGAGTCATAACGCCTATCATCTCTTGTCCTTCGAGTATCACTTGCACGTCCGTATATTCCTTGTGGGCTTCGTATAGTCCATCTTCCAAAGCCTTGGTTTCATAGCTGGAAACAAAGGCGTATGCTCCGCCATCCAGCCCGTACCTTCCGTCCGTTAGACCTTCGCTTAATGCCCTTAACGTAAGAGCATATCCGCTTTCCGTAAGTTCTTTTATTGGTAAATATGCGTCCATTTTGTCCTTTCAAAAAAGCCTACGCAATGTAGGCTCTTTTTTTATAATAAATGTATTCCGTTTTCTTTGCATATCCTTTGGGTATCTTCATCCCAAAGCGATACTTGCACTTCTCCTACGTGTGCCTTTTGGAGCATCAGCATGGAAAGTCTGGATTGACCTATACCGCCACCCATCGTCAAGGGAAGTTCGCCGTTTAGGAGTGCCTTATGGAAGAACAATTCCCTTCTCTCTTCCGCCCCGGCTATCTTCAGCTGTCTTGCAAGCGATTCTTCGTTTACCCTTATGCCCATGGAGCTTATTTCCATTGCACAACCAAGTGTATCATGCCAGAAAAGCAGGTCGCCGTTCAAATCCCAATCATCATAGTCGGGAGCTCTGCCGTCGTGCTTGGAGCCGGACTTTAAAACTTTACCAATTTGCATGATGAATACCGTGCCGTATTCCTTTACGATGACGTTTTCCCTTTCCTTTGCAGTAAGATTTGGATATAAGTCTTCAAGCTCTTGCGACGTTATGAACTTAACCGTTCTCTTTAGCTTTACGGTGAGTTGGGGATAACGACACTTTAATACGTCCATGGTTTCGCAAATTGCACCTACTATGCACTTTACGACTCTCTTCAAATAATCTACGGTACGAGTTTCTTCGGTAATAATTTTTTCCCAGTCCCACTGGTCAACGTATACGGAGTGAAGGTTGTCGAGTTCTTCATCTCTGCGGATTGCGTTCATGTCTGTATAGATGCCTTCGCCTGCACTAAAACCATATTCACGAAGAGCTACTCTCTTCCACTTTGCAAGAGAGTGTACGATAGCTGCTTGTCTGCCGTTTTCCTTTATGTCGAAAGCAACCGCTCTCTCTACGCCGTTAAGGTCGTCGTTCATGCCGGTAGTGGGGTCAACGAACAAGGGTGCAGAAACTCTCTTCAAATTGAGAGCAAGACATAGCTTGTCTTCAAACGTACGCTTTAGTATACCTATTGCGGTTTGGGTATCATATATGCCAAGCACCGCTTTGTAGCCATCGGGCGTAATAACCTTACTCATACTTATTCTCCGCTTTTCGCTTATTATAGTGAACCAACGGTTCTAGGGAACATTAGGGTATCACGGATGTTTTGAACACCGGTGATATACATTAGCATTCTATCGAATCCTAGGCCGAAACCGGAATGGGGTACGCTACCATATTTACGAGTATCAAGATATGCTTCGTAGCCTTCCGTGTTCATGCCACGTTTTTCCATTGCGGACAAGAGTTTTTCCATATCCCACTCTCTTTCCGAACCACCGATAATTTCGCCAAGTCCCGGAACCAGAAGGTCGGTTGCGGCAACGGTCTTGCCGTCTGCGTTTTGCTTCATATAGAAAGACTTAATTTCCGCAGGATAATCAACGATGAATACGGGCTTGCCCAGATATTCATCAGCCAAATACTTTTCGTGTTCGGTTTGGAGTCCCAAACTCCACTCTACAGGATACTTAAATTCCTTTCCGCTCTTCTTTAGGATTTCCACGGCATCGGTATAGGTAAGGCGAGCAAAGTCGTTGGAAACAACCTTTTCCAACTTTTCTATTAGTCCCTTTTCTACCCATTGGTTAAAGAAAGCAATTTCATCGGGGCAGTTCTTTAGAACGTCTTTGATGATGTACTTAATGAAATCTTCTGCGATTTCGATGATATCGTCTATTTCCGCAAAACATACTTCCGGTTCAACGTGCCAGAACTCTGCAAGGTGACGGGGAGTGTTGCTGTGTTCTGCTCTAAAGGTGGGTCCGAACGTATAAATCTTACCAAGCCCCATAGCTGCCATTTCGCCTTCTAGCTGGGCAGAAACCGTAAGACCTGCTTTCTTTGCGAAAAAGTCGTTTGCATAATATTCTTCTTCACTTTCAAATTCCGTCTTCCAATCGTGAGTGGTTACTCTAAACATTTCTCCGGCACCTTCACAGTCGCTACCGGTAATGATGGGAGCATGAATATATTTATATCCGTTTTCGCCAAAATATCTATGTATTGCTTGTGCTAAAACGGAGCGAACTGCAAAAATCGATTCAAAATATCTCGTTCTTACACGAAGGTGGGGTATGGTACGCAAAAACTCAACGGTGTGTCTCTTCTTTTGCAAAGGGAAATCTGCAGGACATACGCCCAAAACTTCAAGAGCCGTTACTTGTACTTCGTAACCGTTCCTTTCGGACTCGACAAGTGCTCCTTCTACCTTCAAAGAAGTTCCTACTGCCATGGCGTCTTTTAGTACGCTTTCGCCTAATTTATCTTTATCAATGATGAGTTGCAAGTTCTTCAAGCAAGTACCATCGTTTAGTTCGATGAAGGCTATAGCTTTGCTATCACGTGCCGTTCTTACCCATCCGCATACGGTAATGCTTCCGCTCAAATACTCACTGCCGTTATCTAGAATTTTCTTGATATCGATATGTTTCATTTTTTCTTCTCCCAAAATGAATAATGTTGCTTTTTATTATTACAAATTTTTGCCGTAAAGTCAATAGTATATTAAAATAAATATACTATGCAACGGCTTTTTCACGCATAAAAATGTAAGCTTAACGGAAAATTATAGTAAATACCATCTTGAAATCATATATAACAAGTGCTATTATATTAACATGTGGAGTTTTTATGAGTAAACAAATAGAATATACAACACCTACGCAACTATTGGACGAAAAAGGCAACCTTCTCGCTAAGGGCTGGGCTCGCCATAACGTTTTCGACTATAAACGCAGTCTTGTAAAACCCCGTTTTCGCCTTAAAGAGTGGGATTTCCATCAGTTTTCCGATGGAGAATATAAGGTTCTCATAAACTTTTTTAACATCACCGTAGGCACTTCTGCCGCCGCTTCCATACGTAATGTGCGAACCGGCGAGCTAATTGCAGAAAACGTTGTCATCATCCCCTTTACTCGCAACCGCTATCTTCCACCGGAACAAAGCGACAAAACCAATAAGCTTGTTTTTGATGACAAGGGCATAAAGATGGTTTACGACACCAATGCAGAAGAAGGCTATCGTCACGTCACCTTTGAAAGCATCTATAAGGGCGAACCCATCACCTATGATTTTTATGAAGAAATCCCCCAAGGTCACGAAAATATCACCATCGCAACCCCCTTCCCAAAAAAGAAAAATCAATTTTTCCTTACAACCAAACAAAACTGTATGCCTACGGAAGGCTTCGTGCAAATTGGAGATAGGAAAATTTCCTTTTCCAAGGAAAACACCTTTGGCGTTATGGACTGGGGACGTGGCGTTTGGCCACATAAGTGCGAGTGGTACTGGGGTAACGGCTCCACCTACCTAACCGATGAAGAAGGCAACAAGCACACTTTCGGGTTTGAAATTACTTGGCTCATCGGCGATACTTCTTATGCCAGCGAAACCTGTCTTTTCTATGACGGCAAAGCACATAAAATCGGCAAAGTGGACGTAAAAGAATTCCCCGGCAAAAAGGGCTGGACGGAACCTTGGGAATTTTATTCCGAAGACGGTAGGTTTGAAATGGTTATGACCCCCTTCTACGACGACCACTCTTACACGTTGAACAAGGACGTTTTGGGCACGGAGTGCCACCAAGCACACGGCCTATGGAACGGTAAAGTCATCCTTGACGACGGCACCGTTTTAGAAATTAAAGATATGTATGCTTTCTGCGAATACGTTAAGAATTCGTGGTAGTCACATTAAAATTTGGGAAATTATGAAATTCATCGTCCGTTAGGACAAAGGGAGACAAACATGAAAACTTTTGGCAAAAGACTTGCCGTTCTAGTCGTTGTTCTCTGCATTGCAGTAAGCGGTGCCATCATCGGCGTAGTCGGCTCTAAAGCTCTCGAACCTAAACCCGATTTTTCCATCATGGTCATGTCCGACGTTCACGTCTTCGACGAAGACCACGTTGGCAACTTCTGTGACGACTACCTTGCCTTCGATGCAGCAAGAACCGGTAGAGTAGAATACCTTTCCGAATCCATTTTCCGCAATGCTCTCGCTAAGGTTATAAAGACCAAACCCGATGCTCTTCTTATTCCCGGAGACATTGTTGACGTCGCAACCTTAAGCACTCATAAAAAAGTTGCTTCTTACCTTAAAGAAGTGGAAAATGCAGGCATAGAAGTCTACGTTGTTCCCGGCAACCACGACATTGCATCAAAATCACCTTCCTTCACAAACGGGTACCTAGAATACGTGGAAGCGGCATCCTATGAGCAATTTGCAGAAGTTTACGCAGACTTTGGTTATAACCAAGCAATCGACCGCCACGACACCAGTATTTCCTATGCAACCAACCTTGGCGATAAGTATAGAGTTATCTCCATCGACGCCACTCGTGCAAAGGATGCTCTTGGTTCTTTGAGTGACGACCTTATCGCTTGGGCGGTAAACGCAGTTGAGCAAACCATCGCAGACGGCAGAATCCCGATTGCTCTTACCCACTATTCTCTCGTAAGCCACTTCGGTAGTATTTTGAGCAATTTCACCAATGCTAAGTCCTACATCAACGATGCGGAAAATTTCCGTGCTCAACTAATGGAAGCAGGCCTTGAATACGCTTTCACCGGTCACATGCACGCAAGCGATATCGCATCGTTTACCGATAAAGAAGGTAGAACACTTTACGACATCGAAACTTCTTCCCTTCCCGCATATCCTTCTCCCATAAGAAAGATTAACGTTTTCGGCGATGAATTCCGCTTCGAAACCGTATTTGTAGAAAGACTAAAAGAAGATACCCTACCTTCCTACCTTAAGGCAGACGAAAAGAAGGCCATCTTGAAAGATTACCAAGCTTATGCTTTAAAGGCTATCGAAACCGATATGATGGACAACATCGTTGCCGGCAATAAACTCGGCGGATACGTCGATATGCTAATTGGGGCTTTCGACATTGACGTCACCAGCGAAGGTGCAAAAAAACTTAATAAGGATTTAGTTGATACCATCGCAAACGTCATCTACTCCCCCATTTATGAAAAAGACGCTAAAAACGGCGAAACCAGCATAGAATCCATTTGCAAAAAGTACGGCATAACCGATATGCCTAAAGTAAACAAGAAGACCGTTGGCGATTTCATTTTTGGATTTGTCGGCGAGTGGTTCAAGGGCGACGAAGAACTAACGCTCGGTAGTGCAGAAGACCAAATGCTACGCCTTTGCATTTATAGTGCACTCGACGTAATCGCAGAATTCGACCTTTTCGGCAGACTACACGAACTACAACCCAACGTTGTCGTCGTAGATTTAACCCAATCCATGCCCATGCTATTTAGCGAAGGCAAACTCGATATGGTAGAAAACAACCTACTAAGCAGTGTATTCCAATCCGTCCCCGCAGTTAAGAACAACTCCATCCTTGGCGGTCTCGTTGATATGCCTTCTAAGGATATCCTAAAGGCTGTATCCAACGTCTTGAAATCCATCAACCTTTATGGTCTCAAGCTCAACAACCTTATTGACGGAGAAAAAGGAGCAATCAATTTCGGAGCAATCTTCGACCTTGCAACCGGCAACGTAGGCGAAGGCATCCTAAACGACTTTAGCCTACCCGATAACGAAGTAATTCTTCCCGTTGTTGAAGACGTCGAAACCAAATAACTTTCTATCGCTTAATGCATAGAAAACACCGCACAGCAACAGAAAGAGCCCCTAAGGGCTCTTATCTTTTGCCTAAAATGCCACGTAGACCCGTTTAAACAGCCTAAAACCGCTCAACTTCGCTTTTCCTTAAGGCACTACCGCTCGCTACATAAACATCGATAAAACAGGCAATAAATAAGCCCGTCAAATTGACGGGCTTTCTTGTTTGTCCTTACGGACGCTTAGGCTTACGCCCAAGCGGTTCCGTTGTAGGTGTAGGTCTTGCCCGCTCCAAGTAGCGCGCTTCCGCTTGCGTTAACAAGCACTGCTTGCTTGGTTTGGGTGTTGCTGGTATTCAAGGTAAAGATAACTTTTGCGTTAAATAATAAACCAGTGTCAACGTCCATTGTCGTACCGTCGTTTTGGCTTTCTACGGACGTTGCGGATAGCGTTGCATTAGACGCTACTACGACCTTTCCTGCGCCGGTAGAATATAAGTTACCACCAAACGCGCCGTTAATATTCATAGTTCCGTTAACGATAATCTTAGAGTCGCCCCTTTGCGCCGACGGATACGCATAAGTCGCATTATCAACAAAGTCTTTGGTATAGGAAATTAGTTGTCCGTTCAAGTTGTAAGTTGCGCCTTCCGCTACGGTCAAAGTTGCGCCGGGTAGCATCTTTAACTTGTAATTTTGAGTGAAGGTTGCGCCAGAGTTGATTACGATATCGGTTCTACCATCGATGGGGAAGAATACGTTTTGAGAGCTCATATCAACGGTTGCTTTTAGAACCTTTGTAACTATCGCGCAATATCCGTCTGCTACGTTACCATCTACCGCAAGACGAACTCTATCATTAGCGAACGTCTTAGTTACTTTAGCCGTGCTATCAAGAAGTCTTATTACGCCCGTGCTTGCATCACTTGCGTTGCTGGAAACAAACACTATCCTTGCTTCCGTTGACATTGCGTCGACTTCAACTACACCTGCGTAGTTTTTCGCACCGGTTGAAATCTTCAAATATCCCTCCAGTCTGGAACCATAGTTGATTATCAAAGCGCTTTGAATTTGACGTAGTTCATATTGGTTAAAGGGGAATGCTTGCTCGTTCTTTATAGTTACCGTATTACCACCTTCAAGGAATTCCCACGCACTTACCTCCTGCGTTCCAATATACTTCGCAACGGATTGAGTGCCACCCATCCAACCGGACAAGTACAAGTTTTCCGTAACAACCGTGTTATTCGCAACGATGGTACCGTTTCCTAGGATATAGCCAAATGCGCTTACTTCGGCACTATTTGCAACGATATTGCCTGCAAGGTTTACAACCGAGTAGCCACCGGTGATGCCGTTTTGTTGCGTACCGGCATCTTGCTTACCTGCCTTTGCGCCAACAACGAATTTACCGCTTACGTTAAGAGTTACGTTAGAAGGAATATTCATCGTTATATAAAGGATGGGGGTTATGCTATCACCGTTTGTCACATTGGGAAGTTTTTCGTAATTTCCACTTGCATCACCTGCCGTTCCGCCGGGCAAGTAGCCGATAACGTCATCCTTTTCATAAGGTACAAGGAAAGTTACTCCGCTCTTTATGGTATAGTAGGCATCACTATTATAGTACTTGGCGACAACTTCTTGTTGAGATGCAAAGTTAGTATTGCTCTTAACGATGATATTACCGCTTGACGCTACGTTAATTGCTTCTTCGGGAGTATATAGAGTACCGCCTACGTCTACGCTACGATACTTAACGAACCAATTTATAGTGGTAACCGCATTGCCACTTCCATCAACTATCTTGTAATTTACGGAAGTGAAGGTCATAACGGTTAGATAAGTTCCGCCTACGAAAGAAGTTCCGTTGGAGTAGCTCATACCGGTAGTAATTTGTTCTGCATCCGCTTCGCAATAAAGGATGGGCGAAAGAGTATAGGTTTGATTTACGCTTGCATTAACGTCTACGTTTGCTACGATTTCATAACCAGCGTCAACGGAACCGCTCATGCCGGGAAGGGCTCTAAACGCTACGATAGCGGGCTCGAGAGCAACTGCGACGTTCAACTTATAGTCTTCGTAGTTTTCGCTATCTGCGTTGTAGTATGCAACGTATGAAGGAACGTCTACGGTGGGAACTTGAGCATTTGTTTCCCAACGATAGTTAGTATCAAGGGCATAGTTAGCTCCCAGCGTATTCTTGCTGGAATATACTCCGCTGAACGCATCGTGGGTAACGTTTTCATACTTAGCCTTGTTCATAACAATCGCCTTGGTTGCACTAGTTAGCTTATAGTTAGCGTCGGTAGTGGTTGCCGTTGCATCGTACGTTGCTGCATTTTTAAAGTTATTGGGAGTTGTGGAGCTTGCGTTTCTGGAAAGTAGTGCTACGCTTGCATTGTGCTCTACTCCGTCAAGGTCTTTGTAGATTGCGTATATAATGTCGGTATAGTCGTTGCCGTCATAGGTGCGAGCTTCTATGCCCGTCCAAGCAACGGCAGTTTCATAGGGATTTACTTTGACTTTACCCGCAATGCAAGTAATGTTATATTTCTCGGAAGAAATTGCTTCGACGTTTATTGCATAGTTACCAACGTTGTTTCTGCTTACGTAAGAAGTAGAAAGAACAATGTTACCAATGGTGGTTAGGTCGCTTGCCTTGTCGTTGTAGCCTAGTTTGTTAGCCTTTGCCGTCAAAGCAGGAGTTGCATCGCCATAAACAACGCTCTTATCTTCCGCAGTCAAGGTAATGTTCATCTTTGCAACGGAAAGCGTGCCGTTTACTGCGGTTACTTTGTAGTTAAGGAGCGTTACACTAGGAACGATAGCGAATTCACCGCTCTTGCGGTTTGCAACAGCTTCATAATCACTGCTTACGATACAGGTTGCACCAATAGATTCTAGCGTTTCGCCATAAACGAAGCCGTCGAAAGTTGCACTAAATGCGGGAACGGGGTCGCCATAGGTAATGCTATGACTGCTTGCAGTAATGGTCAAAGGTGCTTGATTGATGGTGAACTTATTATCGGTAATTCTAACGTCGTAGTTGTCGTTTTCAAGTCCGCTTATCTTAATATCATAGATACCTACGCCCAACTTAAAGTCAACAGCTTCTATCTTGAGCTCGCCAAGAGTTGCTAGGCTTTCACCTTGAGCATAAACGTCTTTTCCTTCTTCATATGCACTTACGCTATAAGTGAGTTCGGGAACGTCTTCACCATAGGTGATGTTTTGTGCATCAGCCGTAAAGAATACGGGGCGACGGTTGATAACAACGGTTAGTTTTTCTTTGATTTCCTTTTCTATATCGCCGTTAGCATCGTATACACGGATAGCATAGAATACGTCGTAACTACCTGCTTGTGAATAAGTGAGCTCTGCTTCGCTGTATTCTTGTCCATCAGTAGAGAACAATACGGTTGCAATGGGAGTTTCAAAAATGTGGTCTACGTCGAGTCCGTGATATAGTCCGTCGTAAACTACTTCGTTAGCGTTTACGAATACGCCGTACGTTGCGATTGCAACTTGGAAGTCATAAGTTATAACGTAGTTGGAAATGGTACTTTTGCCTGCTCTTTCTATTGAAATTTCATTATCCCAAGTAAACTTTTCGCCAAGAGTTGTACCGCTTGCAACGTATGCACCTTGCGTTCCGGCAGTCGTCTTTACGCTACCACTGATAGCATCTTCTTCATAAAGACCTTCGCCTACGTATGCGATAGAGCCGTCGGTTGCATCCAAGCTTCCACTCCAAACTATTTCATCATCGGTGTATGCTCTTGCTTTGATGGTTAACTTTCTTGCTACTACATTTATCTTGCCAGCAACGTAAGAAATTTCATAGTTGTTAGACACACCGTTACCAACACTAATGGTATATTCGCCTACGCCGTCACCAACGTTATATCCGCCAACTACTTCTATTCCGCTTACCGCTTGGTCGGGGTAAAGAGAATCTGTGCCGATTAGACCATCATACTTAACTTCTAAGTCAACGGCTTCGCCGTAAGTAACTTCACTTTGGACAACACTAATGGTAAGAGCTTTCTTTAATACCATCATAGTTCCGTTAATGCCCTTATTTGCGTTTACAACGTAGTTGGTAGAAGCAGTAAACACTACGCCGATGTTATAGCCTTCTTCCTTAACGTCAAAACCGGGACTATAAGACGTTTTATTGAAAACAAAACCGGTGTTTGCCGCACAAACATCATTGATGGTGTCTCCTTCTATAATTCCTTCTGCGGAAAGTAGGCTATAGAATTTGTCATCATTAGGAGCTTCTTCGCCGTAGTAAATTGAAGTATCTCCAAGGGTTACGGTAACGTTCTTAGGAGCAACGGTTACTTTTCCGCTTGCAAAAGTAATGTTATAGTTAGTGCTTCCTTGTGCCTTAAAGCTGTCGCTCTTGTTAAAGTCGATAGCATATCCGCCGCCAACGACTACGTCGCTTCCCTTTGCATAACGGCAAACGTAAACTGCGTTACCTAAAACGCTCTTATCTTCACCGTTTACAAGTCCTTTTGCCACGTAATCATAGCTGGGAACGTCATCACCATAAACGACGTTATAGCTCGTGGGAGTTACGGTAACGTTTGCTTTGTTAACGTATACTTTTGCACTATTGATGGTTACCGCATAGCTTGAGCTAGTGAAAGAAGACGTTACGACGTAACCTTCTTCGCTTGCAGGAGAACCTTTAGCATAATCACACGCAATTGCATTGTTAATGCCGTCACGAATCATATTGACGTCACTGGTAAATGCATTAATGATTTCGGATTCGAAAGATACGGGCTTATCATCGCCATAAGTTATGGTTACGTCCTTAAGGTTGATGGTAAGAGCTCTCTTTAGAACCTTAATCTTAAGTGCGGTAAGGTCGGGGTTAAGGGGAGTAATCGTACCAAAGTGGTAGTTCCTGGGTTTTTCGCTACCATCTTCGTAACAATTATCCAAAACAACGGTGGGAACGTAATATTCGCCATCGGGAAGAACGGGTGCACCTGCATAGTAAGGATTGCTTTGTGCATATTCGTTATCGAAAACCGTTTCGTCTTCGCCGTTTACAAAACCTTCGAACTCACAAACAACTGCGGGTACGCCCATACCATATTCAATCGTGTAATACGGGAAACCGGTTTGTAGTACGCCGTTGTTTCTAATGTTTATATAGATTTTAGGCGTAAGGAGTTTGGTTTTAATAGTGATTTCTACTGCGGGTAATTCAATGGGCTCGTAGTTTTTACGTTCTACCCTACTCATTACCTTATAGAATCCTGCGTTCTTTGCGGGGGAAACGTTGGAATAGAGTGCCTCGTTTTCTAGTTTATAGGAGATAGTATCACCTGCAAGCGTACCGGTCAAAACGGGTTCTTTTGCCAAGCCGTTATATTCTTCATTAAATCCTTTGGCACTAACAAGACCTTCTAACGTGCCTAGTTCTACGCTAATATTAACGTCCTTACTTGCCGTTACTGGAGCAAGGTTCTTGTAGCTTGCGGTAACCACTAGTTTATAGTTGTATTCGCCTACGTCTTTGTTAGGAACGTTAAGGGTTGCGCCGGTTTGACCATTTATGATGGTTTCCACTTCACTTACGACTTCATACCACGCATAAGAGTAGGTTATCGCACTATTATTAATAAACATACTAGAAATAGTAAGCCCGTTCAAGTCGTAACGGAAGTTCTTGCGAGAAGGAGTTATGGCTAAACCTTCTACGTCTTGTAGTCTAGCCTTAGTATAAAGATGGATATCTTTTGCCGGCATTACGTGTTCGCCACTGGGAATTTCATATTCGTTTTCTAATTCCGCATCCGTGTATAGACCAACGAGAGAAAGTCCGCCGGGAAGGGCGTTAGTTGCGCTTACTAACATTTCGTTATAATAAATGTCAATATTTTCGCCAACGGTAACTTTTTCCGTTTTGATGACGTCTCCGCCTTCGCTATAAAGGTAGATGGTCATTTTTTCGGTATCGTAAAGAGCACGGATAGTCAGGTCGCTCTTGACCGAATTAAACTCTATATTCCAACCGATAAATTCATAACCGGTCATTTCAGGAGCTTCGGGAGCTATGGCAGCCTTGCCGTATTCTACGGTTTGCGTAGGTTTGCCGTCAACAAGGATGGGTTGGCCTTCGCCGTCCAAAAATCTTACGGTAAAAGTAGCAACTTCCCACTTGGCGTAAAGAGTGACGTCTTCCGTGGGCTTTCCTTCGTTTTCTTCGGTCAAATCTTCGTCAAGATACCATCCGGCAAAAACGAACCCTTCCTTTTCGGGAACGTAATCGATAGCATCCTTGGGCATAGTAGATTCTTTGAGAACTTCTTCACCATCCATAAACGTTATGGTAATGGTCGTATCTACGGTACCGCCGTCTCCACTGCCGTTACCGGTTCCGCTTCCATCGTTGCCGGTACCGGTACCGCCACCGATGTCACTAGGTGAACAAGCAAACAAAATTGCAACCAAGCATAGTAAAATGGATATTACTATGAGAGTTTTAAAAATTTTGCTGTTTTTCATAGGTTATTCTCCTTGTTGAGAGTCGCCTTCAACGGGCGCAATAGGTAGCATATATGCTGTGCCTGAACTGAGTTCAGTTTGTTGTTTTTCATAGTTAAATTGCGATTGATTATCGTACATATAGAACGAAAAATCTTGATATCCCGCAGCTTGTGGGAACAAGTGCGCTTGTCTCCAGAACAAACTATCGGGGTCTTCGTTATGTTTGAGAACGCTTAGGTTAATCCTGTAGTTTCTCATCATTTCCGTTTCTAGCTTATCGGTTACGAGATAGGAATAGTTGTGTCCGCCGCCATAGAAACAAATACCAGCGTGAACGTATCCATTATCCCCTATTCTAGTTATGATACCAGGATACTTCTTTTGACCATTTTCTTCAACGGAAGCGACCTTTTCTATCATCAAGTCTATTTGCAACTTTAGGAATTCCATTGCCGTGTTGGTGGTTTCTATGAGCGTGGAGCTGTCTACTAGACTCATATCCTTCCAATCGTAAAGCTTAACTTCTCCTTCTAGGCGAAGAACGCTAGCAAACGAGTTGGATCCTAGGTTGTCCCAATATGCCAAACCATAATCGCCGTCCAACATTTCTCCGTTAAAGTGTGTTTCTATGCCAATAGCGAATACGCCACTTGTATCAAGTACGGAATTCTTTAGCGTTACGTCGGTAATAACGTAATTATCATAAAAATACTTGTCCGTCTTGGTGCTTTCTTGGAACAATTTATATTCAGAGCCGTCCGCTTTAGTGGGTTGTTTGGTAATAAACTCTTCTGTTCTTCTGTCATATTCATTGGACTTAACAGCCCTATTAGAACCGAGCTTTAATAGGAATTCACGTCCTTGCGTTATCTTACAGCTCTCTATGTGAGCCGTCAAACGCTCTTCCCCTACCTTTACGTCGCTATAGTTTTCTACGATAGGATTACCATCGGTAGTTTCACCACCATATACTCTAACTACCGTTCTTCCGTTAGAAATACGGCTATTGAGTAATCTAGTGTTTCCACTAATTTCCAATACGGTACCAACATTATTTAATTTGGTTAGATCTAGACCTTCTGAATCAATAACGTAAGAATCCGAACATCCCTTAAGATCGATGTTGTTAATCAAAACATCGTTATTTCTTACTAGGAAACTTATATTATCTTGCGCCTTGACAGAAGCGGTGTCAATTGCAACAAAATCAAGGGGTCCTTTGAATAGTAAAGGCGTGCCTACGCTATCTTGCGCAGTAGTAAAGTATTCTGCATTAACAACGTAGCCGTTTCCATATACGTCGTTTGCGAACTCTACCAGATATCTTACGCTAGGACGAACACCGGTCTTGTTCTTATAGTAGGTCCAGTCATAATCGGTAAGCATCGTGAAGGACTCTTCTTTTAGTTCTTCTACCGTCATACCGGACCAACCAAGCATAACGTCTTTTAGAAGAATTACTTTGTAACCTTCTTGACCCGCTCTTCTTAGGTCTTTGTAATCTTTGACGGGATCGTTACCTTCCGCGCCTATCATTACGCCACCCTTAACGGCTCTAATCTTCAAGGTGGTTTTGATATCTACGCCCATATTCTTGCCGTTACTCCAACTTGCGGTAATGGTAGAAATACCGTCTTTGCCTATTTCTACTCTGAACGCTTCGGGTGTAGCAAACGGACGTACGATGGAGTTGTCCGAGCCACTAAACGCCAAATCTTCTACGTTATATCCGCCAAAAGTCTTGTCGTCATATTGAACTTTGAGCTTGAGCTCGGGACGATAATTGTTTTGATAGCCGGTAGCTCCAATTATCATATCGCCCAAGGTGAGTAGGCCTTCGCCGTCACTAGAGCCCATTCTACTTACGAAGTCGATGGAAAGAACGCCCCTTACTACGTGGATATTCTTTTCTATGGTGTAAATTTCATCACCACGTTCAACTTCGCCGGTGCTTTCGTTTATGATTTTTTCGTATGCGGTAACGGAGAGAACGTAATCTCCCGTTTCATTTGCGGTAATTTCTGCAGAAATTCCACCGTTTTTGACGTTTATTCCAAGTCCCTCATCGGAACAAGACCAGCCGTAAACTACGTTATCATCACTAGGCTCGCCTACTGCAACGTATTGGACTTTTGCACCCTTTCTTTGATATACGTCGTCTTCAATGGTCAAGTGATAGGAGTTATATACGTTAAACTTAAACTCGCTAAATGCCAAAACAAGCGTAGATTTTGCACTATTTCCGGCAATACCAAGTTTCAAAGTTATGTTCTCCGGATGCCCATTTGCTAAAGTTAGGGTAACTTTATAACGTTTTCCTTCATTATCTAGCGGTTCATAAGCGTCGCTAAGGAAATAATTGCCGGTTATGCCCAAAAATACCGTTTCACCAAGGCCCGGTATCGGGTTTTCCAGCTCAAGCAAGAAGCTTACTATATTCGTGCCCTTTTCGAACATGAGTTCGTTGTCGCTCTTACCTTCTATCGTCATACCGCTTGCTCCACCAACGTAGGGAACGGTGACCTTTAGCTTTGCAGGTTCAAAGCCTTCTACTACGTCTTCACAATCAAGCGTAACAATTGCTTCGCCGGAAAGTCTTGTGCTTGCCCTACCGGTAACTGCATTAACGTTTACAACGTTAGCGTCATCGCTTTGCCAACTTACGCTGGTTGATGCAAGGTTGCCGGGCTTTATGATGCTGGCAAATTGATATTCGCCTGCTTCCAAAGTAACTGCATATTCGTTGTCGCCGGTTTCTTGCACTCTTACTTCTTCGCCGGTAATCGTGCTGATTTTAGGAGCAACGGATACTACCTTGCTGGATACAACAGATACGACTACGCTATCGGTGTAACCTTTGTCCGCGCTAACTGCGGTAACCTTTGCTTTACCCGTTCCGTTAAGAGTTAATAGTCCGGTTTCAGCATCAATTTCTATATCCGCCATTTCTTCGCCTTCTTCATATTCTTCTATTTTGAAGGTGTACTTTTGGTTCTTGGCGTTGGCGGGTTCTACTTGGGCTTGCATATAGATATAGTTATCGGGGTCTGCGTTATAGTCCGCCATATCGAGATATATGAAGCCTTCGTCACTTTGGGTTGTAATCTTAATTCCGCTTACGGGAATGTCGGCGAGTATGCTGGCAACCTTACCAACACTAAAAATAGTGATAAGGAATATAAGCGGTATTATCATTATGAGAGCAATAACTTTCTTTTTCATATCCTAATCACCTTCCGACAATCTTTCGAATTTCTTTCTCATACCAATAAACGTATAAAGTAGCGATGCTATGAGAAGAATGATGGATACACCGCCCGCAAATAGGTAGGTGAATCCTTCTATGCTCTCTACGCTCTTTAGCGTTCCGAGCACCGTGAAAGCAAGCGGAACTCCGCCTATAATTAAAGAAGTTATCATGCCGAGCACGATAATGGTAGATACGTTGCCGTTACTTTCTTTAACGGTGTTATCTTCTTCCGTGGGGAAATATGGATTGTTAAGGTCCTTTCTCGTTGCAAAGCAAATTTGTGCAAGCCCCATAACGATGCCGACAAAGAATACAAAGGCACCTTCAAGATATTCAATATATCCCAACTTTGTTATAACCAACGTGGAAATACCTACTGAAAGTACGGTTACGACAAAGTTAAGTATAATTTTTACGCCGATTAGCTTGGTGTACTTAATAGGCAACGTCTTTTGCAAATAGAACGAACGTCCTTCACGTGATACGTTAATAGCACAGAAGGTGTTTGTCAAAGAACCAAACAATACCGTTAGAAGTATGGCGATTTCAAAGTTCATTTCTATATGCAATAAAGAGCTGAGCAAACTTTCACCGAGCCCTATGCAGAAATAAACCATAACGGGAAGAATTGCCGCTACCGATATATATTGGAACGCATAATCGGGCGTGAAAAGTATTGCTCCGAGTTCTTTGTATACGAGTCCTTTGGTAATGGAACGTGGACGAGAAAGTTTCTTTGCATGGAATACTATACCGTCGTTATTTTGAACACGAATTTTTATGGCGGCATTATAAAGGAGATATTCCACAACGAAACCTATAATACCAAGTGCAACTATAATGACGAGAAGCATTATGCCGTTAAGCATCGGGTCTATGCCGAAAACCAATCTTGCAAGGAAGTTCGCAGGAACGAGTTTTGCCGTAAGCCCAATGATAAAGTCCATAATTTCTTGCGAGAAGAAGAACTTAATATCGCCGGTTGCCATAAGGTTTTCGAAAAATTCCAAAATCTTTGCATATCCTACGAAAAGAGCCGCTGCGAGAACGGTTACGGAAACCAGGAATAGAATATACTTGGATTGGAAGAATCTTTTAATGAAATAGAACGGCAAACAAAGAATACTTGCTACGCCCAAACTTATTACGGGAATAAGCAAGCTTGCCACCGTGGATATCACTATGAAATATATGCTTTGTCCGGTTACTTGAGCAAAAACTATAACAAGCGGTAACGTTACGCATACTGCAAGAACGGCTTGTGAAAAATACAAGCTTATCATTTTTGCAATAAATATCGCTTGGGGCTTTATAGGTAATACTGCAAGAACGTTTCTATCATCACTTTCGAAAATAGAACGAGCAAGTTGCGTAGTAGAGCCGAATATGGAAATAAATAGCACTATTTCGTAAACTATCGTCATTATTTCATATAGACGTGCGTTTACGTCAAGCACGTTATTAATGCGGATAGTAGAATATTTTTCTATGAATTGCTTGAATACCATCGCAATTACGAATAATACGAGAGCGACAAGCACGCCGGAAAGAAGCATGCCGACAACGTCGATATTCTTGCGGTTTCGCTTAAAATATGATAGACGCTCGTGCATCTGTTTTCTGAGTAATACGCCTACCATTATTTTTTACCCCCGCTTAGCATGTGGAATCTGGGTGCGTTGGGAACCTTGTTTGCTTGACGGCGAGAAACTATTTTTATTTCTTCCGTTTCCACTGCTTCTTCATTTTCTTCTATTTCTTCATCTTGGACGAAAGCATTATCCGCCATCATCGCTGCTTCCAAAGCTTCTTGGTCGTCGCCAAAATAGTAACCTTCCAAGATGGTATGGTCGTTTCTCATAGTATCGTCGATATCAAGGTCGGCAACAACGTTACCTTTATTGATGATGACAACTCTATCGCAAACACGTCTTACAACGTCTAGATTATGGCTACTGAACAAAATAGTCTTGCCTTTCTTTGCGTAAGCGTGCATGAAGTTTATAACTGCGTTTTGAGTACGGGGGTCAAGACCTACCATGGGTTCATCCAAAATCCAAAGGTCCGGTTCGTGAATCAAAGATGCCATCATACAAATCTTTTGCTTCATGCCGTGGGAATAATTGGAAATAAGTCTTTTAACAGCATCGCCGAGTTGGAAAACACTTTCGAGTTTTTCATAGCGAGCACGTCTTTCTTTTTTGGGAACCTTATAAACGTCTGCCATAAAAGAAAGATATTGCAGTCCCGTCATTTTTACGAAAGTTGCGTGGTTATCGGTTACGAAAGAAAAACTTCTTTTGGCATCGATGGGATTTTTTGCTATGCTATATCCACCTATAAAAATTTCGCCTTCGGTGAGCGGTATCATACCGGTTATGCACTTTAGGGAAGTGGATTTACCGGCACCATT
>JAZNYA010000019.1:0-5502 GCA_045594145.1 Candidatus Stercoripulliclostridium sp.
CCGGCTTTCTATGAACTTTGCGATAGATACGGCATATTAGTCATTTGTGAAAACAACCTTGAAACTCATGGTTTGAGTATTTTGATTCCTAGAAGCAACAAGATGTGGACGGAACAAGTTTGCTATCGCATGCGTAATATGCTGAATACTTTTAAAAACCATCCTTGTATCGTATCTTGTTCTCTCCCTAATGAATCCGGCAGGGGAAAGGCCTTTATGGCAATGCGTAAAGTTGCTCTTGCAATTGATAATACTCGTTTTATACACTACGAACAAGATTTCAAATTGGAAGCAAGTGACGTTCTTTCTGAAATGTATGCTCACTATGAAAAGATGGAACCTATCGGCAAGAACAAGCCCATTTGGCATGGTAGCTATATATTCTGTCCTGCAGGCTGGCCAATGAGTCCGGAAAGATATCGTGATAAGCCCTTCATACAATGCGAATATGCTCATAGCATGGGCAATAGCTTGGGTAACTTCTCGGATTATTGGGATGAATTCAAAAAATACGATAGATTGGCTGGTGGCTTTATTTGGGACTTTGCCGACCAATCAATAAAATACACGAGAGAAGACGGCACTGTTGAGTGGAGATATGGCGGAGACTTTGGAGATAAGCCCAATGATTCTAACTTTGCTTTTAATGGTATTGTTCGTGGTGACCGCTCTCCTAACCCGGCATTATATGAAGTTAGAAAACAATATCAACAAGTTGATATTGCACTATTCGACAATAAAATTAAGTTTTTCAATCGTTACATGTTTACTAATCTTAACGAATTCAAGTGCAAACTCGAACTACTTATAGATGGCGTACATACGGATGAAACTGTAATTGAAACTTTGCCTTCGATCGAAAATGGAGAAATAGGTGAAATAGCATTACCGCTTAACTTGGAGTTTGGCAGAAGCGAAGCTTCATTGATAGTTAGCTTGATAACTAAAAAAGACGAATTGTTTAGCCCCGCTGGTAGAGTAGTCGCTTATGAACAATTCACCTTAAGCAAACGTGATTTGGCACTTGACGAAGTTAAACTAGGTAGTTCTTATAACGAAACCAACGTTGAAGTAATCGTAAGCTTCGGTGAATGTAGAGCTATAGTTGATAAGCGTTCCGGTCAAATTATTAGCATTGAAAAGGAAGGCGAAGAAAAACTAAAAGCACCTTTACGTCTTAACTTTTATCGTGCAGTTATTGATAATGATAGATTACCGCAAGTTCCCCCGTTCATCGCTAAGTTGGTAATGGGACTTGATAAATTCAAGAATGCTCAAAAACATCTTAGAGTACGCCGTACTAACATCTATGTTATCGATGGTAAGGTAAACGTTGCAATTGAATGGAAGATGCCTTGGGTTAGAGAACTGCATACCTTATACGTATTCAATGGAGATGGAAGCATTGACGTCGAGCTTAGCTTGATACCTAAAGCCGAAATGGAAAGATACGGATTCACGTTTGCACTTCGTGACGGCGTAGATGGAATGCAATTCTTTGGTAAAGGTCCGTTTGAAAACTATTGCGATAGGGCTACTGCTGCTATTGTTAAGGTTTATGAAGGTGTTGCCGAAGATTTTGTTCACGACTATTTATATCCCCAAGAAAATGGTAACCATACTGAAATGCGTTGGTTGAAGATTGGTGGTAATAAGGGTGTTGAAATTCTTGCAAATGAAAAACCTTTTGAAGCAAGCGTTCATCCGTATACCTTAGAAATGTTGGATGATGCAAAACACTTGCATGAACTTGAAGGATTGGATTATTTAACCATTAACGTTGATGGTCGTCAACGTGGTGTGGGCGGAGATACTCCGGCTATGGCATGCTTGAAGCCCCAATATAAAATTCAACCTAGAAAGTATCAATCATTGAAGATAAGGATGATTATCAAATAGATATGAAAGGGTTAGTCCTAGAAGGCGGTGGAGCAAAAGGGGCCTTCCACGTTGGAGTGTTAAAAGCTTTACTTGAGCGTGGTTACGTGTTTAACGGTGTGGCCGGTACTTCAATAGGTGCAATTAATGGTGCACTGCTTGCTCAAGGCGATTACGATGCTCTTTATGAGCTATGGTATTCTGCCACGCCTTCGCTACTGTTTGATTTTGATGAGAATATGGTTAATCGTATTCTCGAAAACGACTTGGACAAAAACGTATATAAATATATATTCCACACTGCTAGAGCACTTTTTGCAACCAAAGGTGTTTCCATGGAGAAAGCGAAAGATTTGCTAGATAGATTGGTTGATGAAGATAGGCTGAGAAAATCTGACGTTGACTTTTGTTTGGTAACGGTTGCTAAGGGAGACGAATGGTTTCCAATGGAAATGTTCAAAAGTGATATCCCTAATGGTGAAATAAAAGATTATATATTGACAAGTGCATACCTTCCGATTTTTAATAGAGAGAAAGTTGGCGGAAAAATGTTCGTTGATGGTGGAATGTATGATAATTGCCCAATAAATCCCTTGATAAATAAGGGATATGATGAAATCATAGCAATCCGCACAGGAGCAAGAATGCCTTCTCAAAAAGTTATTGATAGGTCTGTAAAGGTTAGTTATATAGACCCATCGGAGCCTTTGGGGAAATTGCTTGATTTTAGAACTGAAAAAATACGATACAACATAAAACTAGGATATTTTGATGGATTAAGATATCTTGATAAGCATCTAGGTGTTAGATATTACGTAGAAAGACCTAGTTACAAAGACTTTATAAATTTCGTTGAAAATCTTAGTTATAATACTTTTATATCGTGGGCGGAAATCCTTGATATAAAAGGAACTAAGCAAAGCATCTTTTCAAAACTTATAGAAGTAGTTACGGAAGAGTTGGGACTAGCTTGGAATTTGAGTAAAGAAGACGTCTTCATTGCGATGATGGAAGAGTTTGCAATGGAATTCGGTTTGGAAAAATTTAAGATTTATAAACTTGAAGAATTCTTTGCAGAACTAAAAAATATATGGCAAGAAAACGTCATAACAAAACATAATAAAGCTTTTAGCTTAGCAAATGCGGTCATTCAAAATTTAAAAATGCCTTATGGAAGAACTTAAGTCAAAAGAAATTTTAGAAGAAAACGAACAAAAAACGAAAAAAATTGATAAAAACAAGATTTTAAAGGTAATTAAGTTTTTATTTAAACGATGGTTTATTGATGCTTTCACTGGAATGGCACAAGGGTTATTCTGCACGTTGATTGCAGGAACGATACTTGCACAAATTGCCGTTTGGATTGGAAGTGCCGGAACACAGGCGGGTATTTCTGTTGGTAAATACGTAGGATACGTTGCGTCTCTTGCAAAAATGCTCATGGGAGCCGGTATTGGCGTTGGTATTGCCAACCAACTGAAAGCACCTAAATTGGTAATGTTTAGTGCGGCTGTAGCTGGTTTAGCAGGGGCGTTTGCGGATAAAATTATTGATGGAACGCTAACGGCGTCTTTTGCCCCGGGCAATCCTATTGGGGCTTACGTAGTCGCATTAATTGCAATAGAATTAGGGATGCTAATTTGTGGAAAAACGAAGGTTGATATTGTTTTAATACCGCTTTTCATGATGATAGTAAGCCTAGTTTGTTTGTACGTCGCTTGGCCGTTTATCGAGTTTGTTAATTTGATGAGTAAAGGAATTGCTTTGGCAACAGCTGTAACGCCTTTAGTTATGGGCATAGTTGTCGCCGTTGTAATGGGAATTCTTCTTACTCTACCGACTTCATCCGCAGCAATGTGGATTGCAATCGCTACACCAATTTTAACTACGTCAACAGACTTAGCTATGATTGATGCAATGTATTTGGCTGGTGGTGCTGCAACCGTTGGTTGTGCCTGCCAAATGGTTGGGTTCGCAGTACAAAGTTTTAGAGAAAACAAATGGGGTGGATTAATTGCACAAGGATTGGGTACAAGTATGTTGCAAATTCCCAATCTTATGCGTCATCCTATGATAATGTTACCACCGGTTATTGCAAGTGCTATAGCAGGTCCGATTTCTACGGTTGTGTTCGGTCTGCGTTGCGGTGCTGCCGGTGGTGGTATGGGTACGTCTGGTTTAGTAGGCGTATTTGACGTTATTTCCGCATCACAAGGCATTGTGCCGGATTGGAAAATTGGTTTGGGAATAACCGTTTGCATGTTTATAATACCGGTAGTAGTATGCCTAGCGGTTAGTGAACTATTAAGAAAATATAATCTGATTAAATTCGGTGATATGAGTTTGGAACTATAAGGTAAATATGGCTAAAATAGTATTACTTGACAGCAACAGTTTAATAAATAGAGCATTTTATGCATTGCCACCACTTGAAAATAAAAAGGGTGTATTCACTAACGCAATTTTTGGATATCTTTCCATGCTTTCAAGATTAATCATTGACCACAAACCAACGCACGTATGTGCTGTTTTTGACCTTAAAGCACCAACGTTTAGGCATAAAAAATATGATTTATATAAAGCAACCAGAAAGCCTATGCCCACTGAGCTTGCAAGTCAAATGCCAATTTTGAAGGAACTTCTAAAAGAGTTAGGTATAACCATTTGCCAAAAAGAAGGATATGAAGCTGATGATATCATTGGCACTATTGCAAAGAAATATGACGAAGAAACTATAATCGTTAGCGGAGATAGGGACGTATTACAATTAGTTGATGAGAATACCACCGTATTTAACACAAAGCGTGGCGTAACTGATATTAAAGTTTATACTCTTGATGCACTAAAAGAAGAAAATCTTACTCCTTATAGAGTCATAGAATACAAAGCACTTGCAGGGGACAATTCGGATAATATTCCAGGTTGCCCGGGCGTTGGCGAAAAAACAGCGTTAAATCTTTTGGACTCCTATGGCAGTTTAGACGGCATATATGAAAATATCGAGTTTGTTAAGGGTAAGCTAGGGGAGAGACTAAGAGAAAATAAAGAAATAGTTTATCTTTCCAAGGATTTAGCAACCATTAATACGGAAGTTCCACTAGACGTTTCTTTGGAAGAGATAGCTTTTGATAAAGAAAGAATATCAGATGAATTTTTCGCACATTTAAATGAACTTGAGTGCTTTAAGCTTATTCCACGTTTCGATTTTAATAAGAAACATGAAGGATTGGAAAAGGGAATTGTTTCTTCTGCAACGAAAGTAAAGAAACTCGGTGAAGAAACTTTACCTTTTGAAGTTGAAAAAAAGGTTATTAAAAAAGTAGAAATTAAAGACATAAATGCTTTAAATAGCGTTCTAGGTGGTGGTTTTTCTAAAATAGCAATTGATTTTGGCGAAGAAATAACTTTTGCACTTTCTACCGACACGGAATACCACGTTGTTTGTGCACAAACATTGCTGGATGACGGTGTCAACTTTGACCAAGCAGTAGAATGCTTTAAAGGAGTTTTAGAAAATTCCAACATCACCAAAATTCTTTTTGACGTTAAAGATAAAATGCATCTTCTATCAAGCTATGACGTTAAAATTGCAATGCCTTATGAAGACGTTCTATTAAAGTCCTA
>JAZNYA010000020.1:0-19660 GCA_045594145.1 Candidatus Stercoripulliclostridium sp.
TTTCATATTCCTAATATCTCCCAACGTCTTGTCGTTTCATCAACGACGTCAACGTTTATCGTTATAACTTTTTCGGGCAATTCTTCCATCTTATTCCACTCGATGACCGTGACGGAATCGGGAGCATAAAGCTCTTCTATACCGAGCTCATAGATTTCATCGGGGTCTTCTATGCGGTACATATCGATGTGGTAGAGCATCAAGTCCTTGCCCTTGTATTCCTTGATGATAGTAAAAGTCGGACTAACAACGGTTTTTTCTACGCCGAGAGCCTTGGCAAAACCCTTGGTAAAGGTCGTCTTGCCCGCACCCAAAGTGCCACGAAGAAGAATTGCTTCCCCGCCTTTTATGACGCTCGCCACTTGTTTAGCCAGCGTTTCTGTTTCTAAAAGCGATTTGGTTACTACTATCATAGGTGCAAAATCTTGGAAAGTCTCTTATAGAGAAGGAAGGTAACAACGGATGCAACAACCGTTTTTATTAGGTTGAAGGCAAGCCCATACATGAACGCAAACTGCACTCTAACTTCCATCAGGGCGGGAGAATAGAGTTTTGCATACATGGGTACCATGATGAAATAGTTGGAAAGCGAACTTATGATTGCATTGGAAAGTACGCCTACAACCAGGCCGATTAAAGCACCTTTTATGTTCTTGTGATACTTATAAATGATGGTTGCAGGGAGCGTAAAACTTATGCTTACAACAAACGCAGAAAGCTCTCCTACGAACGCAGTCGTGGAAGTGGAAAGCTTTACGGCACAACGAATAAAAGCAATAATTACGCTTGCAACGGGACCGAGTGCAAATCCGCCAATGAGTGCAGGGATATCGGAAAAATCCATATCCAGCACGTTAAAGGGCGGTACGGAAAAGATTGGGAAACGTGCAAAAAAGTATAGAACGGTTGCAATTGCACTTAATACCGCAACCTTGGTAATATAGGCGGTAGCAAGTCTTTTTACGTTTTTCTTCGGTTTAGCAGTTTCCTTTTCTTCGGCGTTTTGGGTATCTAAAACCGCAGTTACGGGTTCCGCAACTTCGGTGTTTTTGTTTTCGCTCATTTTTACTTCGCTAGCGGAATCAACTTCCGCCAAAAGTTCTTTTTCTTCCATTACCGCATCCTATTCTTCTTCGGTCTTTGCTATTTTGTGGTCCTTCCAAAGTTTTTCCAAGCAGAAGAAATCACGAGTGTCGCTGTTAAAGATATGAACTAGAATATCATCATAATCCAAAACTGCCCAACGTCCGTCACGGAGTCCTTCTTTTCTGGAAACGATAATATCTTCCTTTTCCAAACCTTCTTCAACTTCATCGCAAAGAGCTCTAACGTGAGAAGAGTTTTTTGCAGTAGCGATTACAAAGTAATCGGCTATAGTGCTTTTTTCGGTTAAATCGATGATTTCGACGTCGCCGGCATGTCTGTCTTCAAGTATTTCACTAATTTTTTTAGCAATATCAAATGAGTTCATATTTTTTCTCCTTTTATCTTCTTATATTGTACCACTCGCATGCCCTTAAAGTCAATAGGTCTATTTCTTTATCGCACGCACGCAAGTATTCCACGGAGTGAGCAAGCGTTTCTTTGAAGGCAACGTCTACGCCGTCACGCTCCAAAACCAACCTTAGATACTCCACCGACTTATAATCCCTACCACGCTCCAATTTGTCCGCTAAATATATGAGTTTACCGAGTGGTGAAAAATCCGGCTTTGCGGTCGTGTGATACCTTATTGCATCAAGGATTTCTTCATCCGCCACGCCATACTCCGATTTTGCAACTTCGGCACCATCGTATTGGTGTATAACTTCACTCGAACTAACGGCATATTCTCTCTCATCCTTTAGCGGTGGCCTACCTTTTGCAGAGTCGTGCAGTAGTCCTGCAAGCAATGCTTTATCGTAATCCACCCACACTCTCCAAGCATTTTCCACCGCAAACTCAGCAACCCTAAGCGAGTGTAGGAAAGTGCGTTCGCTAAGTGTGGATTTTAGTTTTTCCACAACGTCCGCATAACGTGAATATAAGCGATTTTTAATGATATAGTCTAGTATTTCATCAAAAATTCTACCTTTTAGCGACTGATATTCGCCAATTTCCAACATAAACCTTATGGCACTGGACGACTCGCTTTCAGCCCTAAATCCAACGGAAATTTGACCATTAAACTTTAGGGAATATTTGCCGGCAAGTTCTTCTATTCCTTCATCATCGCCACGGGGTATTACTATGATTTTTACGCTCTTAAGCACTTCTTCCGGACGTGCCCATACGGCAAATTTCCTTAGGGAATCACTGCCGATTATATAGTAAAGTTCATCATTGGGGTAGCGTTTTTTGATTTCCGCAAGCACGATATACGCATAACTTTTCTCAAGAGAAAGTGCCTTTTCCGTTTCGTCTATCTCTACAAAACTGCGATTTTTTGCAAAAATGCGGAGCATCTCCACACGATGCTCATATGAAACCGTCGCTCCGTCCTTGTGGGGTGGATTATAGGTGGGTAGCAAAAGAACCTTATCCATGCCAAGAGACGACTTTGCTCCGTCTATAATGCGTATATGCTCTTTATGTAGCGGGTCGAAAGCTCCGCCGAATACTGCAATTTTCATGCTTTTATTATACTATTTCCCCACTCCTTTTTCAATAGTATATTTTAATTTATGTGGGAATAATTTAAGTATGGCTAAATTTATGGACAGCATCATCTTTACCATATCTTTTTTCATTGTCGCTTACGGCGTCCTTAGTAGCGTCATGCCAAAAAAATTTGCCATAATAACCGTGTCCGTTTGCTATCTATTTTTAATGAGCATATTTATTATGATAAATATGAAAAGGAAAACGTCTTCAAAAGAAATTAGTGCGGACGAAATGCCGGTATACCTTGCACTAATGGATAGAACGGAACAAACCGAACTCTTTTACGCCCTGGTTCCAAGTGCATATAAAGTATTGATTTCCAGCCCCTATTTCATATATGAAACCCAAGAAAAACGAGTGCTTGTTGCCGTTCTTTATAGGTTCTTGAACCTTACCCAAGAAGACATCGCTTCCGCATACCGATTTGCAACAAAAGAAAACGTAACCGAAATCATCATGCTTACGAGAGCAAGAGAAAGGAAAACGATAACCTTGACGGCACTAATTCCCATAAAATTCATTTTTCCAAGCAAATATGCCGTCCATAAAGCACTCAAGAAGCATAATGCACTGCCCAAAAAACTTGCTCGTCCGCAACGCCAAAAGTTCACTTACGATAAATCGCTGATATTAAGCACCATATTTTCCAAGCAAAAAAGCCGACTTTACCTATTCTTATCGCTAACTTTTGCCCTGCTTTCCCTTTTAACTCCCTTAAAAACCTACTATCTAATTAGCGCTTGCGTGATGATTTTGCTAGCGATTGCTTGCAAATTAGTTAAAAACTGATAGGATTAATCAAAAAAATGAGTTCGCATTATTTCGAACTCATTTGCATAATATTTTTGCTTTAAGTGATTTTTATTCCGTTATGGAATAGTTAAATACGACTTCGTATTCGCTCATCCCCATATTCCATCCTTCACTCTTTTGAATTGCATTCCACTCTGCTTCCGTACCACTATAATAGATTATTGATACCGCAGATAATCCACTAAATGCATTTTCGGAAAAGTTAACTATGCTCTTAGGTAAATATATTTCCGTAATGTTCGATTTGTAGGTAAACTTATTACCATTTATTACCTTGCATCCGTCTTCAAAAACAAGTTTATCAAGTTCGCTACCACTTGCTAGACCTACTGCTACAACGTAAGGATTGGTGGTATTGCCAAAGTATCTAATACCATTAGATATGGTTCCAATGGTTGAATCCACCCCCATAAAGCCGTCGAATGAGTTGTTTCCAACGTCAACAAGAGTATTGGGAATTATTATGCTTTCTATACTGCTTGAACCATAAAACGCAAGATTACCTATTGACTCCAACGATTTGCCTAAATCTATAGAAACTAAATTAGTCGCATCAGCAAATGCGTAATAATAAACAAACTTACAGTTATCGTCTAGAGCTACGCTCGTTACAGTGTTATCTATCAATCCTACTGCAACAAGATATGGATTTGTGGGGTTGCCAAGATATTTAACATTGTTCTTTATCTCATAAACAAGAGCGTCGCAACCAGTGGTAATTCCATAATATCCAATATTCTTAGTGCTATTAGGAATAGAAAGTTCCGCTAAAGAAGTACAACTACTAAACGCACCGTTCTCTATGGTTACAAGGTTATTAGGAAGAGTTATATCTTCTATTGCTATACATCCTGCAAAAGCGCCGTTTTCAATAGTAGCCAACTGGCTATTTGCACCAAAATTTACGCTACTCAAAGAAGTCGCATCGCAAAATGCATCGTATTCTATGGTTACAACTGAATCCGCAATATTTACGCTTTGGAGTTTGGTTCCTGCACTAAAAGAGAGTGGATATATCGTCTTTACACCACTAGGAACGTCAAATGAACTTACTTCTCTTCCCAGTGCATATTGAATAAGATTTGTACCGTCTTTGCTATATAAAGTGCCGTCAATCGACTTATAACTTGCGTTTGTGCTTGCTATGTTGATGTCTTCCAAAGTAGTAATTAGAGCGAATGCTAGTTCACCAATTGTAGAACAAGAAGCAGGTACCCTTACGCTAATAAGTGCTGAGCAGAGAGCAAACGCCGTATTATCTATTAAGTTTATCCCTTCGGGAATAAGTACGTTCATAAGACTAGGGCACTCTACAAAAGCACCTTCTCCTATGCTCGTTACGGCCTTACCTTGATATGTTGTAGGTATAGCAATGTTTACCGGTTGGCCAGTATACCCAATTACAGCATAAGTATCGTCTTGTTTAAGTGAAAATATTAAATAACTAGTGCCGTCTTCATAATCTATGCTAATTTCGGGTTCTTGTGGTTCACTGGGCTCTTGTGGTTCACTGGGTTCTTGTGGTTCACTGGGCTCTTGTGATTCAACCTGAACCTCGTCCATAACGTCCGTTGGAGAGTCGTCATCGGGGGATATGGTTGGGCTATTGTCATTTTTATCACCATCAAAGATACACGCCGATAACGTGATAACCATAGTAAAAACTATCAAAACAGAAACAATTATCGTCCCAAATTTACGATTCATATTAGCCTACCACCTTTTAGTTAATAAACTTATTATAACCCTAAAAAAGACAAAAGTCAATTGAGACTTTTTCTCGAAAAAACTAAAGCGAAAGTTTTATGTTTGTAAAGCAAGTTGCTAAAATGCGTGGTATTCGCTCTATGGTAATTTCACACGCACTTAAAACGCATTAGTTTGGATGAGATACAAGCAAACAAAAATCTCCACGACAGGAGTTTACTTGGGCGTAAATGACTGAGAGAGTTTTTGGTTTCTTATGGTTTCGCCAAAATGCGTGGTGGCTTTTATTATAGCATCTATAGGAGTTCTTAAAAACACGCTAGTTTGGATGAACAACCGACGGAAAATTAAAAAACTCTCGACGGGAGTTTACTTAGCGTAAATGACCGAGAGAGTTTTTGTTTTCCTATGGTTTTCGCCAAAATAGCGTGTTTTTACAGGGTGTACTCGAACTCAACATCCATAATACATACAGTATCGCCATCTTGCATACCGGCTTGCTTCAAAGCATCTATAACACCTTTTTCTCTAAGACAACGTTGGAACCAACGGAAAGAATCATAGTCGCTGAGAACAACTCTGCGAGCAAGCTCTTCAACGTATCCGCCGGTAACGTAATAGATGCCGTTTTCGACGTTGATTTCGAAGGATGAGCGGTCCTTTTCTTCATAGGTGAAGGGTTCAAATTCCAAGGGAGCAAGGGGCGGAAGCTCTTTGAGCTTGGTGGCAATAACTTTTTTGAGTTCTTGTATGCCATCCGTAGTTGCTGCGGAAATTTGGAGAACCTTGTTGCCGGTTAGTTTTTCCAGTTCTTCAATATAGGTTTCGTCGCCATAAAGAAGGTCACACTTGTTGGCAACTATGATTTCGGGAAGTTCGGCTAAGTCGTAACTATAATTTTCAAGCTCCTTTCTTATTGCCTTATAGTCTTCCACGGGGTTTCTGCCTTCGCTACCGGATATATCCACAAGGTGAACGATTAGTCTAACACGCTCTACGTGACGAAGGAAGCTGTGGCCAAGACCTACGCCTTCGCTAGCACCTTCAATAAGTCCGGGGATATCCGCAACCACAAAGCTGTCGCCATAATAATCTACCATGCCAAGATTGGGTGACAAGGTGGTAAAATGGTAATTTGCAATCTTGGGGCGTGCTGCGGAAATCACAGAGAGCAAAGTCGATTTTCCTACGTTTGGGAACCCAACAAGGCCTACGTCGGCTATTGTTTTTAGCTCTAGCTTAATTTTGCGAGTTTCCGTTTTTTCACCATGCTCGCTGTAGCCGGGGGAACGATGCGTGGGGGTTGCAAAGCGTGCGTTACCACGTCCGCCACGTCCGCCCTTGAAGATTAGCACCTTTTCGCCGTCGTTAAAAACGTCTGCGATTATGCCATCGGTTTCGGCATCTTTAATGATGGTTCCGCAAGGTACTTTTATGATTAAATCCTTACCTGCTTTTCCGCTACAATTTTTACCGGAGCCGTTAGCACCGTTTTCTGCTTTAAAATGTTGGGTATATCTAAAAGATATGAGCGTATTCATGGAGCGGTCTGCTTGGAAATATACAGAACCGCCGTTTCCGCCGTCGCCACCATCGGGACCGCCGGTTGCAACGTATTTCTCACGATGCCATGCAACTGCACCATCACCGCCGTTTCCTGCTTTACAATATATTACAGCAACGTCTAAAAACATATTATTTCTCCTTAAAGTATTTACAATCTTCTCTTAGGTTACAATGCTCGCAATCGGGTTTTTGCGACTTACATACGTATCTGCCTTGGAATATTAGCGTATGGTGAAGAGCGTTCCAAGACTCCTTGGGGAAGGTTGCCATTAGCTCTTGCTCCACCTTTTCCACGGTTTCTCCGCTTGCAAGTCCTATTCTTCTTGATACCCTAAAAACGTGGGTATCAACGGGCATTGCGGGAATATCGAAGGCGACCGAGAGAACTACGCTTGCCGTTTTTCTGCCAACGCCTGCAAGCGAAATTAATTCTTCCAGCGTTCTAGGTACTTCACCGCCGAATTTTTCGACAAGGGAACGGCTCATTGCAATAATATTCGTGCCCTTATTATTATAAAATCCGCAACTAAAAATATACGGCTTAAGCTCATCGAGAGTAAGGGAAGCAAACTGCTCGGGGGTATTATATACCTTGAAGAGCTCCCTTGTTGCAATATTTACTCGCTTATCCGTGCATTGTGCCGAAAGGATGACTGCTACGAGTAGCTCGAAGGGTGTGGTGTACTCCAGCTCGCATCCTGCCGTCGGGTGTGCAATTTTTAGTTTTTCCAATATATTTTTCGTATTCACGCATTAATTATACAATAAACTAATATAAAAGTAAAAGTATTTTTATATATTTGCCCTATCGTGTAAAAATACCTTGCGACGTCAAAAGAGCAAGTTCCGATATGGTGGCGGTAACGATTTCTTTGGACTTTGCATAAAATAATACCGATAATCCACAACTTACGCCAAGGCTTCTCGGCGTATTTATGACGGTATGAGCTATGCGTTTTTTGCTTAGGGCTCTGGAAAGCCTTATAGCTTCTGCCCTAGATGAAAAGGGAATTAACGTATTCATATTAAAGCATCTCCACAATACACTATATTATGTTTAGTTTGAAACCGTGTATATATTTAGACAACTCCGCAACGACCAGATATAAGCCGAAAAAGGTTGTACGTGCTGTGGAAAAGGAACTCCTTAGGAGTGCTAACGCCGGGCGTGGCGGACACAGAGAAAGCCTTAGAGTTCTTGCTAGGATTGAAGAGTGCCGTGAGCGTATTAGGGATATCACGGGGCTAAATAACGTCGTCTTTACGAAAAGCTGTACGGAAGCCCTTAACCTTGCTATTTTCGGATTATATAAAGGCGGAGAAATAATCACTTCCGTATATGAACACAACTCCGTACTACGCCCTATCGAACGGCTAAAAAGCAAGGGAGCCGTCGTTACTTACCTTAGTTCTCCAAGTGGCATAATAGAGCCTGGTTTACTAAAAAAGCACGTTACAAAAAAGACGGCTATGGTCGTACTCCAAGAAATGAGCAACGTTAGTGGCAATATTCAACCGATTGCGAGTTTAGGTTCTCTATTAAAGGATTACGGTATCCCTTTTATTGTTGACGGAGCCCAAAGCCTTGGGCATGTTAAAACCGACTACAAGGACGTTAGTTGCCTTACTTCTTCTGCCCACAAAGGTCTTTACGCCATGCAAGGAACGGGCTTTATCGCCTTTCAAAACGCTCTACAATTAGAGCCGTTAATACTAGGTGGCACGGGGACGGACGGAGCACTCCTTACCCAGCCTAAAACCATACCCGAAGGATATGAAGCGGGCACGTTAGGGGCTCCCGGCATCGTGGGGCTAAAGGAAGGAATAGACTTTGCTTATTCCAACTTTGATTACATAGCCAAAAAGACTTTTTATCTTTCCAAAACGCTACTTGAAGAGCTTAAAAAAATAAGGGAAGTTCGCATTTATACGACTTCCCCAAATGGTGTTATTTCGTTTAATATCGGTTCAAAGAGTTCTACCGAAGTTGCGGATTTGTTGGACGGCAATTATGGTATTTGCGTGCGTCCCGGCATACATTGTGCTCCGTTATATCATCGTAACCTTGGCACGTTAAGGCAAGGTGCCGTTAGGGTTAGCCTTGGCTATGATAACACGGAAAACGACGTCGAAACGCTACTTAGAGCCACCCACTTTATAGCTAACTTATAGGTTAATTATTTCGGTTGCGTTGTATCCCAGGTAGCCCTGGGAAATGCCCTTCTTTTGTATTTTGAGCTCGGAACGATTGGTTACTTTCTTTATGGAATCGCATCCATAGAAGGCAAAAGCTCCTATTTCCACAACGGTTGAAGGGATACTTACTTCTCCCATGCGACAAAACTCAAAGGAATTATGCCCTATCGTCCTTACCCCTTCCGGTATTACTACTTGGGTTAGATACGGGCTATGATAGAAGGCATTATCGCAAATTTTAACTACGCTCGAAGGTATTACGAAACTCGTTGCCTTTTTACCCACCGCATATTGCACGAGTTCCTTGCCGTCCTTAGTATACAAATTGCCGTCTATCGACTTTAAGTATGGATTATCGGGCGAAACTATAATTTCCGCAAGGTTTTGCATACCCATGAAAGCACCGTAATAGACTGAAGTTACGCTCTTTGGAAGCACGAATCTACTTTCCGTCTTGTTATGGGTATACTGTATGAGAGTCGTTTTGCCCTTGTCGTATAAGTTGCCGTTTTCCGATGCATAGTTGGGATTTTTGTCGTCCACGTTGATGGCTTTTAGATTGGGACATCTTGCAAAAGCATAGGAACCTATCGCCTTTACGGATGCAGGTATGGTTATTTCCATAATGCCACGACAACCATCGAAAGCACCATAGCTTATTTCTTCTACGCCGTTTTTAAGGTTAATCTGAGTTAGGTTGCATGCACTCCAAAAAGCATCCGTTCCAATGGTTTTTAGCCCGGCGGGAGTGCTAAAAACAGTATCTCGCTTACCAACTGCATATTGGATGAGCGTTTTGCCGTCTTTTGAATATAAATTGCCGTTTATTGCAGTAAAATGCGGGTTGTTTGCCGAAACTTTTATTTCTTCCAGCGACCAACACCAAGCTACTATTGATGAACCGATTGTCGCTACTCCGGAAGGAATCGTGATGCTTTTTAGCTTACCACACTCCTTGAAGGCACAATCTCCAATTGCTTTTACGTTATTGCCTATCGTTACGCTCTTAAGGTTATTACAACCTTGGAAGGCACCTTCTTTTATTGCCACTACTTTCATGCCGTCTTCTTCATCGGGAATTACCAAATCCAAATCCGGCAACGTGGAAGGAAACTTTCTCACCACCAAAGTGCCGTCTTCGTTAGTCTCATAATTAATGCTATACTTTCCTATTATAACTTTTTTCATTTTTTAAATTTCTGTTCCTTGCTTTTAATTCTCCTTTTTAACTTTTTTACCTTTGGTTGCTACTTTTTAATAAATTACCGTGATTTTGTTCTTTTCCCCCTTATATCTTTTGATTACTCGCTTCTTTTTGAAGCACTTGCGAAGCTCATGGGAGTGTGGTAATCGTATTGGCTTGCAGTCGTAGACAAGCAATCTTCATCGTCACCAAGTTCCACCAAGCAAATACACTTTCTGAAAGCGGTTGCATCGTATTTTTCGCCTTTAGGCATTAAATTCATCATACATACCGCACCGTATGCCTTTATACCGATGGAGCCTTCCGGAATTTCCGCTACGTCATCCGAAAAATAGCAAAGTCTTCTACAGTTATAGAAGGCGTAGGCACCTATCTTTAAGTCACTCCTTAGTCCGCAAACTTTGGTTAACACCCTGCTTTCTTCAAAGGCATAATCGCCTATTTCTTTAAGGCTTTCGGGCAAATACACTTCTTCTAGTCCATAAGGCTCGTATTGGTCGCCCTTAAAACCATTGTAACAGTTGGAAAACGCCCATCTGCCAATCTTGGTGATACCTTCCGGAACAACCATCTTTTTTAGGTTTTGGCACTTCATAAAGGCAAGTTCACCTATGCTCGTTACAGCTACGCCGTCGATTTCGGACAGAATATCATACTCCGCAATTTTTGCATTATGACACTTGGTTAGTTCATAAGTGCCATCGGCTTTTAGAGTGTATTCCACGTTAAATTCATCAAAATATTTTTTCATTTTCTTTCCTTTGTTTTTGATGATTTAATTATAAATTGCCGATATTTTAAAAGTCAACGTAGCTTTTAGTTCGTTATGACCAGAAGTTTATTATTCTTGCCAAAAAGCTGTATTTTTTACAAAAAATAGGGCTTCTGCCCTATTTTCTTAACTTATCGCAACCTATAAACGAATATGCCGTGACGCTCGCCATTTTAGGCAATTAGTATTTGATGGCTTTAGCATATCTTGCCACTTTGCCGTGCTTTGCGGAATGCTTTTTGACTTTAAGCGAAGAGTGATTTTCTACTATTGCAATTCGCCTGCATTTTTCAAAAGCATCCTTTTCCACGTGCATTACGCTCTGTCCGAGAGTAACTTTGGTCAAGCTTTCGCAGTTATAGAAGGCTCCTGCTCCTATGCTTGCTACGGTATCCGGAATTTCCAACATCATTAGGCTACTGCAGTTATAGAAGGCTTCCTTACCAATGGAAACAAGTCCGTTTTCAAGTTGGACGCTCGTTATGCTATCGCAGTTATAGAAGGCTCCGTTACCGATACTCTCTACGGAGTGGGGAATATAAAGTTGGGTGAGCCCTACGCAACCTGAAAAGGCATCTACGCCGATGCTCCTTAGGTTGATACCAATTTCCAGCTTCATTAAGCTACTGCACTCCTTGAAAGCATAGTCGCCGATACTCAAAGTGGAATTAGGAAGCACAATGGACGTTAGTCCTACGCAGTAAGCAAAGGCATTATCGCCTATGTTTTCGACGTTTAAGCCCAAAACAACGCTCGTTAGGCTATCACAATATTCAAAACAGCCGTCGCCGATACTCTTAGTGCCGTTATCTATTATGACGCTTGCCAGGTTGTTACACTTTGCAAACGCCCTTTCACCAATGCTATCAACTTCACAGGGAATATATATTTGCGTTAAGCCGTCGCAGTTATAAAACGCCCTTTTACCTATGCTGATTAGGCTTGAAGGTAAAGCGATGTTGGAAAGACTTTTGCATCCTGCGAAGGCACGGTTTCCTATGCTTATTATGGTGGGAGCAAGTTTAATGCTTGCAAGTTTAGTGCATTTATAGAAATCTTTGCTACCGATTCTTTCGCCACTCGTAATTTCCAAGTCCTTAAAGCGAGCCCTTGCCATAGTGCTTACTGCAATTGCAGGCACGCTTGCATGCTCTATGCTACAACCATAGAACGCCTTTTTGCCGACGATTTTGATGCTGTTTTCTATCCTTAGTTCCGTTAGTCCCGAGCAACCGAAGAAGGCTTTTTTGCCTATTTCTTCCACGCTTGAAGGCACGGCAAGCTCATTTAAACTCTTTGCAAAAGCAAACGCCCTTTTACCAATTTTCTTTAAGCTCGTGGGCAAATTGAGTTCCGTTAGCTTTAAGCATCCCGCAAACGCAAAGTCTTCTATGGTTGTAAGATTGTTGCTTAGCGTAATTTCCAGCATACTTACGCACCCAAGAAAAGCCCCTTTCTTAATTACGGAAACGGTATCGGCAATACCTACGCTAACGAGCGTTTTGTTGCCCTTGAAGGCATATCTACCTATGCTCGTAACGTCCATGCCATCCAGCGACGCAGGAACTTCATATTCGTCCATTTCCTGCATGCATTTAATGAGTTCTAACGTCCTATCTCTTTTAACTAAGAACTCTACGTTGAATTGGTCTTTAATGATGTTTGCCATTTTTCTTCTCCATTTATGATTAAGGTTTTACCCTTGATTAAATTATATAAAACAGCCTAAAACATGTCAACGTTGATATCCTTGCATATGTACCAATTTCCTTCTAAAACAACCTAAAATTTGTATTTTTTACAAGTTTTCCACCTTGATATTACCCAACACGCATGATATAATTGGATTATAAAATGAAAACCCAATATGGTTAGAATAAAGGAGAAAATTATGGACGAAAGAAGTATATCGGATATTTTATTTGATGAAGACAACCACGAACTGCTAACGCTTTATGGAGATAACGGCGAAGAACTCGCCTTTGAACAAGTTGCAATTATCCCTATCGATTACAATATCTTTGCAATTCTTAAGCCGGTAGACCCCGATGCTCTCGGCATTGCTCCCGATGAAGTACTCGCATTTGAGCTTATTAAGGATGCGGACGGCTTTGAAAACCTAATCATCGTTCAAGATGAAAAAGTGGCAGATTGCGTTTTTGATGAATACGAAAGGATGCTGGATGACGCCGGCATAGAATAGTTACCAATAACCGCATTACGCTATTAAAAGAAAAGCCTTGTTAGATTGACTTTCTTTCTAACAAGGCTTTATTTTACACTATACGGCTTTAACTCTCCTTGGGAGTACTCTCTTTCCTACTGCGGTCGCTGAAAAAATGAGTTTTTACCGCAAGCAAAATAACGGAAACTATGAGTGCAAGTCCTTCCGCAATAAAAACGGATATCCAAATGCCGTCTACTCCCATGAACATGGGAAGCACCAGAACGGATATCGTTTGGAAAACAAGCGTGCGGGCAACGGATATAATTCCACTCGTCAAGCCGTCGTTGAGTGCCGTAAAAAAGCCAGATGAGAATATGCCGTAGCCCATAACCAAATAAGCTACGCTGTATATCATAAATCCCCTTTTGGTTAGAGCAAGTAAGGCGTCGTCATAACCAACGAATATGCCGGAAACGGGTAATGCTACAATTTCGCCTATTATGAACATCAAAAGCGATGCGATACCCATAATAACTATTGATTTTTTGAGCAAATTCCTTAATTCCGGACGATTTTTTGCACCATAATGATAGCTTATTACCGGCGAACTACCAATGGAGTAACCTATGAATACCGCAACGAACATGAAGCTGACGTACATTATTACGCCGTATGCCGCAACTCCGTCTTCGCCTGCGTATTTTAGAAGCTGGACGTTATAGAGCATACCAACCAAACTCATAGATATATTATTTAGTAGTTCACTTGCTCCGTTGGTCGTCGCCTTCACGAGCGCCCTACCATCCCAAATCGGCTTTCCTAAACGAAGCAGACTATTATTTGGGAGTAGGAAATATATTATCGGCAAAAATCCGCCTACACATTGGCTTATTGCAGTAGCAACCGCAGCACCAACCAGCCCTAAACGTAAAACTGCAACGAAAATTGCATCGAAAATAATGTTTGTTACACCTGCCCCTATGGTTACAAATAACCCAAGGTTTGGCTTTTCCGCCGTAATAAAGAAGGTTTGGAAGGCGTTTTGCATACTATATGCCGGGAGTGCAATTAAAATTATGCGACCATAAAGCACGGTATCATCAAGCATTTGACCGCTTGCACCCAAAAGTGCACTTATATCTCTTATGAAAATTATACCTAAAATGGCAAGAAGGACACTAAGAGCAAAGTTGACGACGACAAACAAACTAAATTGCCTATTGGCTTTCTCATGGTCGCCTTCCCCCATCGTCTTGGAAATTAGTGCCGAGCCACCTGCACCAAACATAAAGCCGATGGTTGCCAGCATCATAAGGAAAGGCATAATAAAGTTTACGGCACTAAACGCCGTTTTCCCTATAAAGTTAGATACAAACAAACCGTCCACGATGCCGTAGACGGAAGTAAATAACATCATTACTATGCTTGGAACGGTAAACCGCAACAAACGTTTATAGGTAAAATGGTCGCTTAGTTGAATACGCATGGCTATATGATAATGCAATTATAATATAATTGCAAGCAAACAAGAGAAAAACGCGACGCGTTTTTCTAATGCAAAATAGTGCTACGCATTTTGCGTTAACTACTCCCTAGCGGGAGCGATAACTACCACCTAATCGGTGGCGATAACTACTTGCTTACGCAAGCGTTAACTACTCACTGCGTGAGCGTTAAGGATTTTAAAATTAATATTTTTATTCCTTGTTTGTGTAGCGAAGCGGAACAAAGCCGTTCCGCGTTCCGCGTTCCGCACTCCGCATTTAATAAAACGCATTAGTTTGGATGAAGAGCGACGGAAAAGAAAAAGCCCAAGGGGTTGCTGTAGTAGACCTACTGCTCCCCGCCGGGCTCTTTTGTTTTGCTATGCTATTCGCCAAAATAATGCGTTTTTACTTGATGATGGATAATTTTGTGACTATATCAAATATATTCCATGGCACTTCATCAAGTGGCGGATTGACTCTAAAAACCATCATTTCCTTGGTTACGGGATGCGGGAAACGGAGTTCGTATGCCCAAAGTGCTAGGTTATAGCCACGGGGAGATTTTTGGGGAGCATAACGATAGTCGCCGAATATGGGGCATCCGATGGTGTTAAGTTGTACTCTTGCTTGGTGGCTTCTGCCGGTGATAAGGTTGATATCAAAGAGTGCAACCTTGGGATTGCCGTCCTTTTGGTCGAGAACTTTGTATTCTAGTACCGCTTGCTTTGCTCCTTCCATATGCATGGGAACTACGGTTACCATATTGCGTTTTTCGTCCTTGATGAGTCCGTTACGGAGTATGCCCTTTTTATCCCTTGGAGCACCTACGGTAACTGCAAGATAACGCTTTTCCAATTCGCCGTTCCTTATGTTTTCGCTAAGTCTACTTGCTGCCTTGGAAGTTCTTGCGAATACCATTACGCCACCGGTGGGTCTATCTAGGCGGTGGACGAGTCCCAGGAACACTTCGCCGGGCTTGTTATACTTGTCTTTGACGTAAGCTTTTAATAGGTCAAGCAAGTTATCGTCACCCGTTTCATCGCCACAAGTAGCGATGTTTTGGGGCTTGACAACGACGATAATATGGTTGTCTTCATATACGATGTTAAGATCTTTAAAATCAAATTTTTCCATAATTATTTCCCAAATTCAAGCATTGCACTTGCTCCGCAAGGTAGTATAATGTTTTTTTGTTCCGTTGGCAAGCCAATTTCATAAGAATTGCAAATATGTTCGGTATTTCCAAAAACAAGCTCTAATACGTTACTCATAACGCTGGGTTGAAGTCCCGTAGTATAGCTGTTTATAAGGTAGAATAGCGGGTCGTCGGAAAGTACTTTGGACGTAAGCTCCACGAGTTCATAGAGTTTGTTTTCTATCTTCCACATTTCGCCCCTAGGTCCCCTACCATAGCTCGGCGGGTCCATAATTATGGCGTCATACTTGTTGCCACGGCGAATTTCTCTTTCTACGAACTTGAAGCAATCGTCCACGATATACCTAATGGGCTTATCCTTTAGCCCGGAAATTCTCGCATTTACGCCCGCTCTTTCGCACATTGCCTTCGCTGCATCAACGTGGGTAACCTTGGCTCCCGCACTAGCACAAGCGATGGTTGCTCCACCGGTATATGCAAAAAGGTTAAGCACCTTAATTTCCCTGTTCGCACCCTTTATGAGTTCTTGCATTTTGCCCCAGTTATATGCTTGCTCCGGGAAAACGCCGGTATGCTTAAAGCCCATGAGCTTCAAGGAAAACTTTAGTTCTCTCCAATGAATATTGAACTCATCGGGTATGGGTTTAAGTTTTATCCACTCACCGCCGCCGGTACTGCTTCTTTCATATACTGCGTGTAGTCCTTTATATGCACGCATATCGAAGGGAGCATTCCAAATGATTTGGGGGTCGGGACGGAGCAAGATAATCCCGCCAAAGTCTTCCAGCTTATATCCGTTACCCGTTGCTATTACTTTATAATCTTTCCACTCTTTCGTGTAATTCATAATTTCCCCCTGCTCCTATTTGGTAAGGTTGATGAACTTATCCAGTTCTGCGACCATATGAGCGTAATCGTTATCACGGTCTATTAGCATAAGCGAGTTCAAGAAGCGTTTGCTTTCTACGTATTCGCCGGCTTTAGCAAGCGAACGGATGAGCTTAATCATATTGATGACGAGTTCTTGCTTTATGCTTACCCTTTCATGCTCGAAGTCACTATAACTGATATCCATGGCGAAATCCGCCTTATATATCTTTAGGATATCATCCATAATTTCGGCTTTTCTTTGGAGTTCGGGCTCTTTGCTGTAGTTCTCCACGAGCATCTTATATCTCGCATAATCGTTATCCAAGTTTTCAACCTTAATGGAGTACCTGGAGTTGATGTAGTTAATCTTATACTTTACGCCCGCAGCATCAAGAGTTTTCCTTATGATGTTATTGGTAGTCTTAAGGTTATTTATGGCACTTTCATATAGGTAGTCTTTCCATAAGAAATCGAGTATAACGTTGCGGTCTATGCCGATATCGCCGGCAAGAACGTAATGCAAGAACAAATCTTTGCTCTTTCTCGTCTTCCATTGTAGCTCCTTGCCGTCAACGGTGATATATACGTCGCCGAACATACCGATTTTTACGTTAGCAGACTTTTCTTCCCTGCCTTCCTTCAAGCGAACTTGGGACATGATTTCCGATATAGATTCCGGTTCTATGCCGTTTCTTTCCGCATAATCCAAAATGGGAGCAAATACGTCGATTGCATAGTCCACAATAAGCTTTAGCATACCGTGGCTGTTTGCAGCCTTGATGATGTTGCTTAAGAGATGCGGAGCTTCCTTTAGGTCGTCCTTATATAGCAAGCAGTTGGTTGCAATACCCATGCACATTAACCATGCGATAGAGCGATTTGCACCGGTACGGATGGCTTCCTTGGCTAGTTGATATGCTTCATCGGTAGAGCCCATCTTAAAGAGTGCATAAGCGACGGCGGAAAGCATGAAAGGAACGTATTCCGGAGCCTTTGCCCTTGCGTATGCAAGATATACGGTACCTAGGTCGTGAGCATAACGATGTTCGCCCGCCTTTGCGTGTTGCCATACCCTAATCATTATGGTAAAGAACTTTTCATATGAGTCCTTTTTGCCTATATGCTTTAGTGCTAGGTCGCTATACGTCCTAGAGTTTTGCTTTTCGCCACGATATGCATATATCATCGACTTGGTGATATAAAGCATATGGATGTCTTCAAGTTGGTTTTCCAGGGTGAAAGCAATGGCATCATCCACCTTTCTTTCCGCTACCGCTAGGTCGAATTCGTCATAATAGCACATTGCAACGAGTCTTGGCGGTATAACGTAGGTGGGAAGCAGTTCATGGAGTCTGTTTGCCATGGCGAGCGACTTGCGATAGTTGCCGAGAGTATAATAATAGAAGCCAAGGTCTTCTACCGCCTTAAAGTACCAAAATTGCTCGCTTACCCCTTCTTTAGTTAGGTTTTCTTCTATTTCACTTGCCTTAAGCGAACTATAACGTGGGAAGTTCGGCATCATGAGTAGAGTTGCTAGGAAATAATACTCGGCACCGGCTACGTTTTTTGTGATTCCCTTAACTTCATCTATGATGGCAAGCACCTTTTCCGAGTCGCCTTTCTTATCATATATCAAGCACTCGGCGGTTGCCACTATAACGCATGCAATAATATCCCCTGTCTCGTTAAAGTACTTCTTCAAGCGGACTGCGTCTTCCAGCGTATCTTCTTGTATTTCGTCTTGCATTACGTCCAAGCATACCTTGAAGGTGGAAACGTAAGGATATTCCTTGTTGGGATGGAACTTCATTAACTCATGGTGTACCTTTAGGAAATTGGGTACCTTGGCAACGTGCTTGGGGCAATGTAGTATCTTCTTTACCGCTTCGTTAGCATGAACGTAACTCTTGCTATGGATGGCGTGAGCAAGATATCCAAAATAATCCGCATCTACGTTAGCGAGTGAGTTGGCAAGCATATCTTTTACGTCCTTGTTTGCATAATCGCCCAAAATCTTGGCATATGAATGACGAATAGAATCAAGATATTCACGGAAACCATTATCCAGAATATAGAAAACGTCGCCGGAATGCGCGCAACTGCGTGCACGAACGTAGACGCCCTTTCTGGAAAGATAATTTAATATCATTACGCCATCGGGATATCCCCTTTCCAATGCCTTCATGGAAATGGAATCGATGGTGGAAACGTAGCTCAAAAAGGCTATTTGATTGTCGTCCAGCTCGCTTAGATATTCACTGAAGGTGTATTCATCCGCTTTGTATGAAAGGATTTTGGAATCTATTAGCATGGGATATTTGGGCTCGAAGCCATATAACCCAATCGTTAAGAAATCGCTTGCGGATATTAAAATCTTCAAGTTGGACGGAGCATTGTTGATAAAATACAAAAGTAGCTCGTAATCATAAGACGGGGAAAGGAGCTCCATATCTTCAAAAACGACAAGCACTTCTCTTTTGATGCCGGCAATATAATCCAGCACCGTCTTAATTACAGCCTTAGGACCATTATAAAGAGATTGGCAGAAAAGAAGCTGACGTAGTCGCAAGCAAACTTCCGGCTTATCATACATAATGCGGTCGGCAAGAGTCATGCAAAGCTCATATAGGTCATCGTTTTTGGGAGAGAACCAGTAATGCTTAAAATATCTACCGGAAATTTCCGTAACAAAGTCTTCTTTCGTTTGAGTTTGGGGGGCAAAAAGCAAAACACAAGCACTGTCCCCTGCCATGATTTCGTTAATAACGGAATTGACGTTTTGGTCTAATCTCATAGTCACCTTTAGTACAATATAATGATTAAAAAGTTAGTAAATATATTGTAAAACAAAAGTAAAAAATAGTCAAGTGAAAGTTTGGTGAAAGAGAGAGTGCTAAGCAAATGCGGAGTGCGGAACGCGGAACGCGGAACGGCTTCACTCCGCTACGCTTCGCTCACAAGGAAGAATATATTTATTTAATCCTTAACGCTCACGCAAATGCAAAATGCACTAGTTTGCGTAGCAAACCTGATGAGTAGACCTAACACTCGTAATTATCACAATACTTTGTGATAGGCA
>JAZNYA010000021.1:0-4153 GCA_045594145.1 Candidatus Stercoripulliclostridium sp.
CATCCATGATAGCGGTTAGTATTTTTACTTCCAAGAAGTCAAGTTCACTAGATGGATTCCTGCTAGGTAGCCGTGGTATAGGCGGATGGATGAGTGCGTTTGGTTATGGAACGACGTATTTTAGTGCGGTTGTTTTCATTGGTTATGCCGGCACGTTTGGTATGTCATTGGGACTTGGTGCTGTTTGGATTGGTATTGCTAACGCAGTAGTAGGTTCACTTCTTGCTTGGATAGTTTTAGCAAAGCGTACTCGTGATATGACGCAAGTATTGGATGCGAAGACGATGCCCGAGTTTTTTGAAAAGCGTTACGATAGCAAACACCTAAAACTTTATTCCGCAATCGTTATAGCATTTTTTATTATTCCTTACTGCACGTCCGTATATCAAGGTATCGGCTATATAATTGAAGCCGTGCTTGGTATCCCATTTGTTTGGAGCGTCGTTATAATGGCGGTATTGGTTGGGGCATATTTATTTGTTGGCGGATTTTTTGCTAACGCAGTTTCCAACTTTATACAAGGCATCATCATGCTAATAGGTGTAGTAATCATGATAGCATTGATGCTAAAGGCACCGGAAGTTAACGGAGCGGAAGGGCTTAATAAGCTAATGGAGAGCGGATATGGCTTCTTCCCATCTATAGAGAGTGCAACGGGCAAGTGGTTTGATGCCCCTGCGGTTCAACTTATATTCAATATTTTGCTTACTTCCGTTGGTATTTGGGCGGTACCGCAATCGGTACAAAAGTTCTATGCCATAAAGAACGATAGGGCAATCACGCAAGGAACGGTAATATCTTTCTTGTTTGCGGTGATAGTAGGCGGTGGTGCATACTTTAATGGTTCACTTGCACGTTTATTCTATCCCGAAATGCCTGCAGAAGGAACGGCTAACATAATTCCTAATATATTACTTTCCAATGAACTCATGAACTATGCTGTTCTTGGTTTCATTTGTGTTTTGGTACTTTCAGCCAGCATGTCTACGCTATCATCGTTGTCGCTTGTTAGTGCATCGAGCATTGGCGTAGATATCTATAAAGGATACGTAAAGAAGGATGCGGACGAAAAGAAAATCAAGATACTTGTTAGAGTGCTATGTTTCTTCTTTGTAATTCTTTCCGCCGTGTTTGCAATACTCGAAGTTGATGCTATAGTAACCCTAATGTCACTTTCTTGGGGAACGATGGCAGGCTGTTTCCTTGGACCTTACGTATATGGTTTATATATGAAGAAGTCGAACAAATATGGAACGTATGCATCCATTACCACGTGTTTGGTTCTTACGATAATACTCATTTTTGTCTTTGGTTCCATAACCGGCGGAAAGACGTTTGGCGAACTAATAAGCTTAGGCATAAAGAAGAGCCCCATCATTGGTGTATTCTGTATGGCGGTATCGCTAATAATCACGCCTTTGGCAAGCCTTGCGGGAACTGCAATAGAAAATGCAATTAAGTCCAAAAAAGCAATAGCATAAACGAATAGTTATAATTAAAAGGATAAATTGTAAAAGAAAAGAGCCGATTATCGGCTCTTTTTTGTATTAAAATTCACTTTTTCCAAGCAAGTAGTCGGTGGTGGAGTTAAGGAGAGTGGCTAGGGTGATTAGCGTGTCAAAATTGCACTCCCTTTGACCATTTTCCCAGTAAGAGAGTAGTCTTACCGAAACGTTAAGCTTGTCTGCAAGCTCTTGTCTAGATAGACCTGCTTCCAAACGCAGTTCCCTTAACCTTTCTGCAAATTTATTGTTTATAACGTCATTCATAAATATATAATAGAACGAAATGTTCCAAATATCTTGACTTGGAACATTTTGTTCCATATAATTTTAGTATATACTATATTCTTATTTTATTTAAGGAGGGTTAACAATGAAAAAATCGAGAATAGTTCTTTCTTTGATTTTAGTTTTGTTATTAGTTTTCGCAGGAAGCTTTGTTTTAACTGCTTGTGGGGATGATGATAATGGTTCCCACACTTGCGTAGATGGTAATGGCGACCATACTTGTGATAACTGTAATACTATAATTACTTGCTACGATAACGATAAAAATCATAATTGTGATATTTGTAACAAGGAATTGACGCAATGCTTTGATAACAACAGCGACCACTTTTGTGAGATATGTAGCAATAGAGGTACGGAATGTATAGACGACAATAACAATCACGTATGTGAAATTTGTGGAGAAATTTTTACAATTTGCCTAGATGATAACAACGACCACAAATGCGATATTTGTGCTAAAGTGCTAACTATTTGTGTAGATGTTAACAGCGACCATAACTGCGATATATGCAATAAAGAGTTATCCTCTTGTATAGATGAAAATATTGATGACGAATGTGATATATGCGGTGTTATCTTTGAATTATTGAATAATGATACCTATGAAATTATAGGCTATAATGGAACCGCTACCGATTTACAAATCCCTTCCACTATACTAGGAAAACCCGTAACGAGTATAGGAAAGTCTGCGTTCTATAATTGCGATTCCTTAACAAGCGTAGTAATACCCGATAGCGTAAAGATTATAGGAGAGTGGGCGTTCTATAATTGCGTTTCCCTACCAAGCGTAAATTATACAGGCACAATAGAGCAATGGTGTGGGATAACGTTTGGTGGATTCTATTCAAACCCTTTAAGTAATGAAGTAAAGCTATATCTAAACGGAGAACTCGTAACCGAATTAGTAATACCTAATTCAATAACGGAAATAAAGGATTATACATTCAATGGTTGCAACTCCTTAACAAGCGTAGTAATACCCGATAGAGTAACGAGCATAGGAAATAGGGCGTTCGAAAATTGCGATAAACTAACGAGCTTAATTATAGGAAACTCCGTAACGAGTATAGGATATGAGGCGTTCTGTTCTTGTGATAACCTAACGAGCGTAACTATACCAAACTCTGTAAAAAACATAGGAACTTATGCGTTCTATTCTTGTGATAACCTAACGAGCGTAACCATAGGAAACTCCGTTACAAGCATAGGAAATTCTGCGTTCGATTTTTGTAGCCTAACTAGCGTAAACTATCTTGGAACAATAGAAAAATGGTGTGGTATTAATTTTGGTGATAGGACTGCAAATCCGATGGGTAATGCAAGTGATTTGTATATTGGTGGAAAGCTGATAACAAAGCTTGTAATACCTAATACCGTAACAGAAGTAAAGGATTTTGCGTTTTATGGTTGTGGAAACCTAATTAGCGTAACGATACCTAACTCCGTAAAGAGCATACGTTATGAGGCGTTCGCTTCTTGCCACAAACTAGTGGAAGTCTATAACCTATCCTCTTTGAATATTCAAAAGGGTAAGGCGTCTGCTGGTGCCGTAGGCTTATATGCAAAAGATATATATACAAGCCTAAATGCTCCAAGTAAACTAAGTACTGATGAAAACGGATATATTATATATATGGATGGCCAAACTAATAGTTTAGTAGGATACGTAGGAGAGGAAACGGAATTAACTTTACCAAGTGGTATTACGGAAATTTATCAATATGCTTTTTCTAATAATAGTTCAATAAAGAGCATAATTATGCCTAACTCCGTAACCAGCATAGGAAGTTTTGCGTTCTATTCTTGTGATAGATTAACGAGTGTAACCATTGGAAACGCTATCACGAGCTTAGGAGAACATGCGTTCAATCATTGCCGTAGCCTAACGACCATTAATTATAAAGGAACAATCGCTGATTGGGCTAGTATTAAAAAAGGCTCTTCTTGGAATGCTAATACTGGTAATTATAATATTATATATAATTATAAAATTTAAGAATAGGGAAGAGTTTACAAATGAATGATAAGAGAAACAATTACTTAACAAATTATAATCTTATTTTGAGTGAATACCACTCGGAATTGAATAGATTTAAAAGGGTCTGATACTAATGGAAATATGTTACTTGTGTTTTGTGGTGCATTACTAACCCTATTTTTACAACAGTTAGTAAAGTTCCAAAGGAAGAAATGGACACTTGTTAAATAACTAAACACAAATAAATATTTTTTATAACTAGGGGCGCAAGAAATTGCGCCTTTATTTTTTTGAGAATTGGGCTAGAAAATATTTTTTTCTTTGTATAAATCGTTTTCTATGCGGTAATAATCAAAGCAACAACAAAGCGGAGGTTATT
>JAZNYA010000022.1:0-6039 GCA_045594145.1 Candidatus Stercoripulliclostridium sp.
ACACAAACAAGGAAAAAATTGTAATTAAAATCATTGTGAGCGGAACGGAGTGGAGCGAAGCCCATTTTGCATTTTGCATTTTGCATTTTGCATTTTGCGTAGCATCGCTCACGCAGTGAGTAGTTAACGCTTTGCGTGGGAAAAGGTATTATATTATATAATCCGTGTGAGTGGAGCAAGGCGTAACGAAGCCGTTCCGCGTTCCGCGTTCCGCGTTCCGCACTTGCATTGCAAGCAGAATTCTGCATTTAATTAAAGGAGTTTTTATGACAAATCAAGATATCAACGTAAATGACAATCAAAATATATCATCAACCGAGCAACCCACCGTCGTCCCCGAAGTCGCTGTTCCAGCGGGTGTCGATAAGGATAACGTGGACTCGTTTGGTAAGTTTAAGACCGCTCAAGAACTAAAATCTGCCTATGAAAAGCTAGAGCAAGAATTCACTCGTAAGTCGCAAAAACTCAAAGAGTTGGAAAAAGCCCTAAGCGAGAAAAAGGAAAACGATAGGTGGACGGAAAAGGTAAAGGAATTGCACGCAAAATATCCCTGCAGTCAATCTCTCGGTGAAGAAATCACCGCCTACATCAAGGAAAATAAAGGACTTATGGAAAGGGAAAATTGCTTGGAAAACGCTCTCCTTCACGTCCTATCAGAAAAGTTCGAAGCAAATTTAACTGCTGGGAATACCCCAAAAGACGCTACGCAAAAAACGTCGAAAAACGTCGAAAACGTGCGTGAATATGTCGAAAAAAGGGAGAATATGCCGGTGGTATTGGACGGCGGGGAAATGACGGTTGCTCCCCGTGGTCGCATCCTAACGGTCAAGGATGCAGGAAAACTTGCAACCGAAAGACTAAAAAAATATAAACAATAGGAGTAAAAAATGTTAAGTGTTAAAGCATTAGACGACGTTCTAAAATCATTTTACTTAGAAGTAGTTGCAAAGCAAATCAACTGCGGTGCCAGCCCCCTTTATGACAAAATTGAAAAAAGTAGCGTTAACGTAAACGGCAAAAACGCAACCGTTCCCGTATATTACGGCGTTAACGGCGGACTAATTACCACCGATGACGATGGTGCAATCCTTCCCGAATCCGGCTCCACCTTGAGAGCAACGCTACAAGTTCCGTTAAGAAACGTATATGGCGTAATCGAAATTACCGATAAAGCTCTCCGCCTAACTAAAGACAACGTGGACGGCGTAATAGACGTGCTCGGAACGGAAATCCAATCCATGATTAAGAGTGCCCGCCACTCCCTAAATCGTATGCTTTGGACTGACGGAATCGGCTTTTTGGGTACCGTAACTGAATTAAATGCCAGTGGCTACTATAATCCTTTGTATCCCGTAAACAGCGTACGCCTTTTCACTCCCGGTATGAAGGTAGACGTATATAGGGGTGCAACCAAGCTCTATAGCGGACTACGTGTTGCAGACGTTATTCACGATGCAAACGAAATCGTATTCCAATACATTGTCCCCACGGATAGACCCTTGCAAGAAGGCGACAAAATTTACGCTTCCAACTCTCTAACCACCGAGCTACAAGGACTTCCGTATCTCTTCACCGAAGAAGACGACATGTATTTTAACCAATTCAAGAGCGACCATTTCGGCTTGCAAGGAACTCAAAGAGATTTGGGTGCAGAATTCACCACCGAAGAAATGCAAGACTTCCTGGATTTGCTCGAAACCCGTAGCGACACCACCCCCGACTTAATCGTTTGTGATAAGAAGCTACGTCGCTCATATATTTCCTACCTACAAGCAAACCGCACCAACATCGACTATCTCAACCTTGATGGTGGCTTCCGAACCCTTTCATATAACGGTATACCCTTGTATGCAGAACGCTTCTGTCCCCCCGAAGAAATGTACTTCATCAATACCGATAACTTCAAGATGGTTCAACTAAACGATTGGGAATGGCTCGAAGGCAACTCCGGCTCCATCCTAAACCGCCTAGATTCCAAAGCCGCTTACCAAGCAGTTCTTACCAAGTACTGCAACTACGTAGCTACGGTACCTAGTAGTTTGGGAAGATTATACAACATCATCTAAAATAAGTAGACAGCGTATTTTGGCGAAAACCATAGGAAAGTAAAATAGCCCGGCAGGGAGCAGTAGGTCTACTACAGCAACCCTTTGGACTTTTCACTTTCCGTCGGTTTTCATCCAAACTACGCTGTCTATCCGGCTGTGGTGGTATTTTAGCGACCTACTTAGGAAAAAGAAAAGTTCCACTCGGTCATTTACGGGAAGTAAACTTCCGTCGTGTAGCTTTTCTCTTTCCGTCGTATCTCATCTAAAAATCGTGGTTTAAACAATCTTTCTTTCCTTACTTTTTAGCGACCTAAACCATAGGAAAGCAAAAAATGCACTCAGTCATTTACGGGAAGTAAACTCCCATCGTGGAACTTTTATCTTTCCTTCGTCTTTCATCTAAAAATCGTGGTTTAATAGTTAAATATAATTTTCCTTGTGAGCGAAGCGATAGCGGAGTGAAGCCGTTCCGCGTTCCGCGTTCCGCACTCCGCACTTTTTAGCGACCTACTTAGTAAAGGAAAAAAACGTAGTATATCGTAATATAACAAAACAAGTTATAGGAGAATAAAAGTGTTGTTAAAATTTTTAGGTTATAAAGTGGAAGCTTCGTCCTTCCAAAATAACGAAATGAAAAAGGGTCCCATCATTACTCTTAATCCCAATATCCAAATGGACATCAAGAAAGACCCCAAAAATTTGTTTTTGACGGTTACCGTTACGCTACAAAGTACCGAAGAAAAACCCACCCCCTTCGACCTTATGACGAGAATTAAAGGCTCTTTCGAAATTGTGGAAGATAGCCTTGATATAAACAAAATGAGAATAGAAAGCAGTAGGGTGCTTTTCCCTTACGTTCGCTCCTATATCACCACCTATACCGCTCTTGCAGGTATTCCACCTTATATTCTCCCTGTAATTGACTTTGAAAATGCTCCCATGGGCAGAGCTCCGGCACCCCAACCCCAAGCAAAGAAGGGTACGGATAGCATCAAAATCATCCCCCCGGAGAATATTTAGCATGAAAATCCACGAAGTTTTTGCCAGAAAGATTGAAGAGTTAAAGTCGGATGATAGAGTGCAAGGCATTTTGCTCACCGGCTCCCTTGCTCGTGGCACGGAAACGGCATATAGCGACCTTGATATTATAGTTATTGCAGACTTTAAAGACGTCAAGGAAGAAGTTATAGACGGAGTACCTGTCGAAACCCATTACGATACCGTGGAAAGCGTAAGGAAATGGCTTGCAGTAAAACCGGAGTCCGCATATCTTTATACCTATGGAAAGGTGATATACGATAGGGATAACGTACTCCAGGGACTTATAAATTACGCAAAAAACATACTGGAAAGCTATGAAATCACCGAAATTCGCAAGGCATATTTCAACCATAAGCTAAAGGCGATAGCGGAAAAGCTGACGGCGAGTCTTGCTTTAAAGGATGACCAAAAGATAAATTATCTCATCCATAACAACTTTAACGTCCTGGTAGAAATGGTGTATGCGTTAAACTCTCTCCCGGTTGCTCCGCAAGGCCTAAACTACGAGATATTCCATACTCTTCGCATCAAGCCTTGTGAAAGTTGGCTCACCGACCTAGTCAACCTTAAAGGCGTAGAGCTTGGCAATTACGTCATGAAAATGATAGAAAAAATACGTTTTAATTAAAAATGATAAAAAGAGCGTCTTAAATGACGCTCTTTTATGGTATTGACATTTATGGTATAATTAAAAGGTAAGGGGAATATGGAAGGTGTAAAATGAAAGCAACAACGAAAATAATAGCAGTTTTTTGTTTAGCGTTGATGGCTTGCACGCTGGTTGGGTGCAACCTTTTCACCAAGGGCTCGTTTACCGCTCTCGGCACGCCGGAAGACCCACCGTCGCTTGCATATAGCGACATAAAAAAAGAAGATTTTATGGCTTTCAAGGCAAAACTTGAAGATTTTAACGCTACTTTTTCTTCCGTTGCATATTTGGAATCCAATACGAACAGGGCAAACGTGGCAATCTCTCCGGTTTCCGTATACATGGCTCTCGCCATGGCGGTGGAGTGCACCGCCGGACAAACCAGAGCCCAAATTCTAGATGCTCTCGGCATGACTTATGACGAAGTGGAAAAGTATACGTCGCTCCTTTTCCGCCAACTTGACGTCGATAACGTTAGGCAAAACAAAACGGTGGGTAGGTTGGACTTATATAATTCCATTTGGATTGACGATGGCTTAGCATATAACCAAAACGCCGTTGAAAATCTTGCGGGAAAATATTTTTGCTATAGCAATTCAACCGATTTTGATGGCGACAACGTAGGAGCAAATAAGGCAGTACGCAATTTCATCAAGGAAAAGACCAACAAACTCATTGATAAGGATTTCGAACTGGGAGAAGAAACCATTTTTGCACTCATTAACACCTTGTATTTGAAGGACGTTTGGAACGATATCGGCAAAAACTTAAATTTCGCAAGCGGTACTTATACCTTCCAAAACAGTAACGGAAGTACCAAGGACGTCAGCTTGTTGCAACCAAGTTATTTGACTATAAACGTCATAGAAGGGGAGAACTACCGCACGGCGTATACGATGACTGAGAGCGGATATAAAATAAAATTTATTCTCCCCAAGGGAAACTGCTCGGTCAACCAAATATTTACTGCGGAAACGCTAAGGGAAGTTGCCGGAATTACGGACTATAAGGGCATTGATGAAGAAAACCGCATAGAATATCACACCAGAGTGTTATTCCCGGAATTCAAGGCAAGTTATGATGGGGAAATAAGTGGCATACTCAAGAATACTTTTGGCGTAACTGATGCGTTTAGTGCGGAAAAAGCCGATTTTTCGCCATTTATTGCCGATTCCGGTCAAGGTGCATACTTGGGCAAGGTGCAACATGTAACGGAGTTAAACGTGGATAAAAAGGGCATTGAAGGTGCTGCGGTAACGCTTATGCAAGGTGCCGGCTCCGCCGCCCCGCCACCTTATACAAAGGTGTACCAAGATTTCATAATTGATAGGGCGTTTGGCTTTATAATCACCGACTATTACGATACCACCATTTTTAGCGGAGTGGTTAACGGAGTCAATTAAGTTCCGCTTTTTCAAAACGTAAAGCTAAAAAAAACTCCCCAAGGGATTTACCCAAGGGGAGTTTAATTTTAGTTATGAATTTGTTAGTTCTAATTAGCTTCTTTTGCGAAGGTTCTTCTTGAGCTTCTTGAGTTCTGCATAAAGTTCTTTGGGTAGGGTATCGCCAAACTTGGTTTGATAGAAGTTTTCGATATCTTCTGCTTCTGCTAGCCAAACTTTCTTGTCGCAATCAAGAATCTTCTTTAGGTCTTCTACGTCCATATCTAGACCTTCAAGGTTGATGTCTTCGGGCTTGGGCATATAGCCGATGGGGGTTTCTACTGCGTCAACAGCATCTTCACATCTTTCCAAAATCCAATCTAGAACTCTCATGTTGTCGCCGAAGCCGGGCCATAGGAAGTTGCCTTCGTCATCGGTACGGAACCAGTTAACGTTGAAGATTTTGGGGCGATTCTTGCACTTTTTGCCCATATCGAGCCAGTGTTGGAAGTAATCAGCCATGTTGTAGCCACAGAAGGGAATCATTGCCATGGGGTCGTGACGTACTACGCCAACAGCACCGGTTGCAGCAGCGGTGGTTTCGGAAGCCATGATGGAGCCGATGAATACGCCGTGTTTCCAATCTCTTGCTTCATAGACCAACGGAGCAGCCTTTGCACGACGTCCGCCGAAGATGATTGCACTAATCGGAACACCCTTCTTGTTTTCGAATTCACTGGATAGGCAGGGGCAGTTTACTGCAGGAGCGGTGAAACGGCTGTTGGGATGTGCACCCTTGCTAATTTTACCGTCTGTGTCTACCATACCGCCACTCCATTTGTTACCTTTCCAATCGAGAACGTTCTTGGGGGGATTCTTATCTAGGCCTTCCCACCATACGGCCTTATCCTTGGGATTG
>JAZNYA010000023.1:0-19506 GCA_045594145.1 Candidatus Stercoripulliclostridium sp.
TTCCTTGGTTGCACCGGGGGTATGAATAAAGGTTACTTCGTCTAGTTGGTTACCTATAGTGAATACGGGGTTAAGAGAAGTCATGGGTTCTTGGAATATCATAGCTATTTGTCTACCACGAATTTTATGCACTTCCTGTATGGGCATTTTTGCTATATCGAATACCTTTTCTTCCATTTCATAAGTAAGGACACCGCTTTCATTAACAGCTTGAACGGGAACTAAAACGGGTTTGCCGTCCTTGTTCTTAACAAACTTTCCTTTCTTATCTCTCTTTTTCTTATAGATTACCTTGCCGTTTTTTGTGCGTACGTAAACAGGAATGGGATTGCCTTCTTCATCACGCTTAAAGTCAAGGGATTTAAAGCGTATTGAACCGCTTGCGATTTGACCGGTAGGGCCTTGTAGTAAACGCATAACGGACATAGAAGTAACACTCTTACCGCAACCTGATTCACCAACGATACCAACGGTGGAATTTTGGGGAATATTTATGGAAACACCGTTAACAGCCTTTACGATACCTTGGTCGGTATAGAAATAGGTATGAAGATTATCTATTTCCAATATGTTTTTATCGTCCTTCATAGTACCGAGATATTCATGCTCGGCTTTTTTACGGTTCTTTTCCTTTTCTAGAGCCATCATCGTCTTTTTGTTAGATTTAGCGATGGCACGAACTTCTTTACCGGAGAGATAATGACCGTCGTTTTTCTTTTTGAGTGTTTTCTTGACGGTTTTCACTATATCATTGGTAGTGCTCTTAATTTTTTCTGTAATATTCTTAATATCAATAGCCATATCCGTTATCTCCTTGCCTTGGGGTCGAGTGCGTCACGTAGACCGTCGCCGATAAAGTTGAAGCCAAGAACGGCAATGATGATGCAAATTCCGGGCGGGCCCCAAACGTTAAAGTAGTTTTGTAGAACGTTAAGGTCGTTAGCGGAGTTAATCATAGTACCCCAAGCTGCGAATTCTGCAGTAGCACCAAGACCTAAGAAGGATAGGGATGCTTCGTACAAAATCATGCTACCAAGGCTCAACGTCATATTAACGATAAGTTGGGGCATTACGTTGGGGATAAGGTGCTTGAATATCTTTCTTACCGTAGAGTAGCCCATAGCTTCTGCTGCAACCATATATTCTTGCTCACGAAGAGAAAGAATTTGACCACGAACAAGACGAGCAACACCGGGCCAGCTTATGAGAGAAAGGAAGCCCATTAGGTAATAGATGCGGAATTGTGATGCAACGCCCATACTTTCCAGTAGCGTTCCTACAACCAAAAGGATAGGGAAGCCGGGTAGACACATAAGGATGTCGCAAAGTCTCATTATAATATTATCTATTGCACCGCCAAAGTAACCTGCCAAACCACCGAATATAATACCGAGTATCGTAATAATGAATACGGTGATAAAGCTTATTGCAAGTGAAACTTTACCGCCTTCCATCAATCTAGCAAGATTATCCCAACCTTGACCATCTGTTCCGAGCGGGTGCTCAAGAGAAGGTGCTGCAAAAGCGTTGGGCTTCTTTATGGTTTCGATAATTTGATAGAATATTTGGGTTTCTCCGTTTTCATCTACGTATTCGATTTCGGTAGTAGCGTATTCTATACGGTCGGAATAGTCGATTTCATTACTTTCCCATTTGGTATAGCAAACGGGGCCGAAGAAACAGAATAGGAATAGGGAAACGAGCATAACCAAGCCAACGATAGAAAGTTTGGAACGGAAGAACCTTCTCATAACCATTCTACCCGGGGACATTAGGCGAACGTTTCTTTCGATGCTGTCGTCTGCTTCTTTTTTGCCGTTTACGTTTTCTTCCACTTGTTCAACAGGAAGAACTTGGTTTTCTTCTACGGTAATAATTTCTTTATTTTCCATATTTTCCATAATCCTTCTCCTTAGTCTGTAAGTTTAACACGTGGGTCAACGACTGCGTACATTAAGTCGGCAAGCAAAACACCCATAACGCTTAGTAGGGCTAGGAACATATTGTAACCCATTATGAAGGGGATGTCGCCTGCATCCATAGCTTGGAAAGCAAGGTTACCGATACCGGGAAGGTCGAATATTTGCTCGGTAATTATAGCACCGCTGAACAAGCTGGGAAGTAGTCCTGCAAGGGAAGTAACAAGGGGAATAAGAGTGTTACGGAAAGCGTGCTTATAAATAACCTTTCTTTCGCTAAGTCCCTTAGCTCTTGCAGTACGGATATAGTCGGAGTTCATAACTTCCAACATTTCCGTTCTGGTCATTCTCATTCTTCCACCAATAGAAAGTATAACTACCGTAAGAACGGGTACGAACATGTGCCATACGTAGTCTAGTAACTTTGCAAAGCCGGTAAGGTCTTTGGTTGCATCGGTAAGACCGGAGTTCGGGAACCAGCCGAGCTTCATTGCGAACAAGTCTTTTAGTACTTGACCAAAGAAGAAGGACGGTAGCGATATACCAATCATAACAAGTACGGTTACTACGTAGTCACGAATTGAATATTGGTGGGTGGCGGCGGTTATTCCTAGGGGAATAGCAATCATAAACTCGAATATGGTTGCAATAAGAGCAACGGCAAAGCTTATGCCCATACTATCTTTGATAACGTCAATTACGGGAATACCATATTTAAACGAAGTACCAAAGTCGAATTGTACGAGTTTGGTTAGCCAATTCCAATAGCCTTTTAGTACGCCTAGGAAGGTGTCGTCCGTAAGGCCATACATAGATTTCATATTATCTATGGTGGCTTGGTCGATAGTAGCACCACCTTGGTTCATTTCGGCAATTTTCTTTTCGATGAAGTCTACGGGCATTAGTCTTATTAAGACGTAGATGATAAGGGAAACACCTAGCAAAATAAGCACCGTTAGACCAAGTCTTTTGAGAATGTATTTTATCATAGTTCTTTGTTCCTATTTCGGTGTGCCGGTGTTGCCGACACACCACGTATTTTTATTAGATTATTTGTTTTTTGTTTAGGGTTATTTGTTATCTATATCGTCTTCGATATCAACAACGACTTCTTCTTCAACGAATATTTCTTCTTCGAGAATGATATATTCACCGTCTTCATCGTAGTAGACTTCGTCATCGAACTCTAAGGATTCCATTTCTTCGTCTCTATCAAGTTTTAGCCACTTTTTGATAGTAGAAACAGTAAGTTTCTTGGTTGCGAATAGAACGCCGATTACTGCTCCTGCAACGCCGAAGAAACAAGCTATAACGATACCTGCTATACCGCCTGCGTTAAGACCGCCTGCACTAGTGGAAGCACTTGCTTGTTCGGTAAGCTTGATTTCCCAAAGTTTATCTAGGGGAGAAGTATAGGGGTTGATGGTTTCGGGTAAGGAAGAAGCATCGATAACGTCTGCATTATAAGCATAAAGAACTTTTCTTTGGTAAACGGGAAGCTCGATAGCAAGGTCGAGAACGTAACCCATAGCAGTTCTATAATAATCGCTTCTGTCCTTTCTATTATCTGTTTCACGAGCTTGGTCGATAACTTCGGAAAGTTTGTTAAGAATATCTTTTTCCGTATCGTAGCCGTCTTGGTTAAGAATTTCATTATAACCCCAAGCGAGAACGCTGGTTGCGGTGGAGTTCTTGTGGTAGACCTGGTACATATCGGGGTCGATAGTGGTTCCCCAAGCTGCTGCCCAAACTGCAAGAGCACCGGTGGAAAGTTTGGTAAGTGCTTGAGTATCTGCAACTACTTCAACGTTCCAACCACACTCGTTAAGGATGGTTGCTGCTTTTTGGAAGGTAGCGTAGGTGGGGTGGTCGGTTAGAGAAGAACCTGCTATCGTGAACTTCAACTTGAGTTGGCTATCACCAGTGGTAACGTTTGCTGCAGTCATGCATTGTTCGATGGCTTGTTTTGCAGCTTCGTCGCCGAGATAACCGGAAGCATAGTTTCTGCCGTTGTCTTGGTCGAGAACGTTTCCTTGCTTAGGATATGCCCAAGAAACCGTACTCATAGGCCAATAGATGTTCTTGGCGGTACCGGTGGAGTAGTAGTTGATAGCAAGAGAAGTATCCATTGCGTACATGATAGCTTTACGCAAATGAATGCTCTTAACTTTACCTGCGTTTATACCGATATAACCATAACCTAATTGGTCGGTAGAAGTGGATTCAATGCCTTTATCCTTTAGGGAATTAATTTTGGTGATATTGTTGGGGGTAAATTGCGGAGTTACGAAGTGAACTGCACCGGTTTCCAATACGTTGAGAGCGTTGGTTGCACTAACGACTTGGTAACGAACCTTTTCGATGTTAGGTTGTCCCATCATGAAGCCGTCGTTTCTCTTGAAGTAAACAACGTTATCACGATAGAAAGCGTTACCTTCGGGATTGTTATTATTGCTTGCATCTGTTGCTACGTATGCACCTGCACCCATAGGTACCCTTATATTCTTTTGTGATTGGATTACGCTGGTGTGGAAAGAGAAACTTGCGTAATCAACACCGTAATTGTGGTTTGCGATGTCAACGGAGTGGGGGGTATCGCCATAGTTTGCTGCCGTGTAGTAGTGTTGGGGAGCAACGCTAAAAGCAAAGTTCCAAATAGCTTTGGGGTCAACGCCGTTGATGGTGATGCGTAAAACGTCGTATTCGTCCTTATTAACGGGAGTACCGTCTTTTTCGTTGTGGTCTTGAGCAACTGCATAGGTGTTGCCGTTTACGGTAACGCTGGTTTCATTGGTGTGGTGACCTACGGAAACGATACCGCTAATGCTGGGAACGAGAAGTTGGTCGCCGGTAATCTTTTCAAGAAGAATAACTTGTTTTGCTTGTGCAGCGTATTCTGCACTCAAGGTGTTACCGGTACCCCAGTAAAGAAGAATTTCATCAAGGCCTTGGGTGGTTTTGTTGGTGTAAACGTAGTTTATAGCAGATTCTTTGCTGTTAACAACGTCGGTAGAATAAAGACGAGTAACTTCTTTAATTTGATTATAAAGGGGCTTGTTTGTGACAGGGTCCTTTACGTATTCGACGTTAACAAAGCCTTCTGCATACATGAACGAAGTAATTTCGTCGAATTCGCCCGTTGATTTATATGGTTCTTCGGTAAAGGAATCTTTTGCGGATTCATAATCTCTGCCAAGTTCTTCTTTGAACTCGGAAAGGGTACGTTCGTAGTCTGCTAGAAGGTTAGCGTTTGTAACTTCTTCGGGCTTATTGGAAATAGCATCGATATAACCACTGGAAACGGTGTGAGAGTTAATAGCTTCTCTCATTTGAGCATCGCTTGCTTCGTAGGTGCCACTGGGAAGTTGACCGACTTGACGGAAAAGGTTTACGAGTTCCATAATACGGTTATTTGCACGTGCACTGGCTTGTTCTGCAATAACTTCGTCGGTGTCGCTGTCGTCGCTACCTTGAGTTTGGGTTCTATAATCTGCAAGACCAACGATGTCGGTGGAGTACATGGTGCTAGAACCTGCGTAAACGGGGTCTAGGTAAACGTACATATTAAATAGAACGTCTTCTATGGTAAGGGGATGTCCGTCGCTGAATTGAATACCGTTTTTAATTACGAAAGAATAGGTCGTTTTATCGGTATTTGCATCATAGATATAATCCATATCTTTTACGGCTACCGCTTCATCATCGCCGAAAGCAACGGTTGCTTCTTCGTTGACGTAACCGGTAGTAAGCATGCCTATTTGAGTCATAGATACTATGGTCGCATCGGGTGCCGTTGTCGAATAAAAGGGATTGAACAAGCCGTCGAGAGTCTCCGTCATTATAACGAGAGCATCCGTGGCGTTGTTGGCGTTACAAGCAATAAGGGGAAGAACAAGTCCCGCAAGCATTGCAACAACCATTAGAATAGAAAATAATCTTCTCTTCATCTAGTGAGATACCTCCATATTATTTTCATGCGTTCTGGGCTTAAGCTACCGGAGTAATGGTAACGTTGCCTTCGGGGTCGGTAGAAATAGTGAATAGTTCACTAACGCTCTTTTGAACGACACTCGTATCGCTGGGATACTTATTATAGATGCCGTCAATGAATACTTTTTCATTGGGTTCGGTAAATGCTACGCTTAATCCGGAAGTGGTGATGTTGTAAGCACTATTATTTTCATAAACGGATAAGTTAATGTAGTAGTTACCGTTCAAAAGGTTTTGATATTTTTGGGAAACGGAAATAGCATCGAGTTTGTCGAACATATAACCTTTTCCGCTGTTGAGAAGCAATTTAGAATTAGAAAGAGTTACGTTTTCCAGTTTTGCTCCATTTTCTATCTTACCTGCGAAAATGCCGTAGTAAGACGGGTCGTTGTTAGCGTTATCCACACCGCCGATAGTGAAGGAAACGTTGTTAAGCGTTAGCTTTTCAATAATTGCGGAAGAACCTACGATACCGAACAAACCATAGCTGAACTTGGTGTTTTCTGCATATTGAACTGCGGAAATATTGCTAAAGGTATGATTATTTCCGTAAATCTTGCCGTTAAAGGTTTCCGATGAGAAAGAAGCGGGCCATATAGCGTTTGCGAAATCTAAGTCTGCTTGGATATCGTAAATAGCATCACTGCTTGCGTTGTTCAAGAAAGCAGCAACGTTATGAATTTTGTACCAGTTACCTTGCTTATAGGTAACGTAAACGTTAACGGATTCGGTTACAAAGTCGTTTACGTTTGCATCAAAGTAGGACTCGCCTTGGATGTTATCGGTAATTTCTACGCTCATATCTGCAGAAGAGAAGGCCTTATCGAAGGTTTTATCTGCAATAACGGGATATTGGTTATAGCGGAGTTTACCGGTGCTTTCGTTCCAAGTGGGGTAGTTTAAGAATTCTGCATTAACAACGGCGGTGGGTTCAGCGGGGAAAGAACCATCGTTATTTTGTGCAAAAATATTAAACGTGGTGAAGGGAATCCATCTTGCACTAAGAACGAGAACGGGGGATTCGGAGCCTTTTACCTTGGAAACTTCAAAGGGGAAAGCATCGCCAAAGTTCCATTTTTGGTCGGTAATGGTATAGGAGCCGTCCGCATTAACCTTGGTTACGTACCAACCTTCAAGTTTATAGTTGTTACGAGATGCCGTTTGAGCAGAGCCACGAATATCGGCATTGGCAGGGTCGATGGGAACGATGCTCTTTTTACCGCCGGAAAGGGACTTAGCGTTATCCAAATTGAAAACGTCAACAAGGGTAACGTTAGGGGTTTCTAGGAATACGCCACCGTTAATATTGAATTTAACGCTAACGGTATTGCCGTCCTTGTTTAGTTGCTTATAGGGAGTGTCCCATTGGTTACAGGACACAATCGTTAAAGCAACTATCATGCAAAGAGCAATTACAATTGTAACTAAAAGTTTCTTATTCATTATCTTCTTCCTTTTCGGAAATCGTTTCCGTTTCGGTTATTTGTTGATTAATTTGAGTGTCTTCTATTTCGTCTTGAGCATCTGGGTTATAAACGACAACTCTTCTTACTACCTTCTTAACCATCATCTTTACTACCTTTTGGTTGGGACCGCAAGTTAAAGGTTTGGGAGTAGCTTTCTTCTTGGTGAAGTTCGGGAGTTTGAGTTTACCTTGGATGAATAGATAGATGACTATAGCAAGAGCACCGAGAACGCCTATGGAGCCGAATACTATGGAAAGTATCAAAGCGGGAAGGTTAATGCCTTCTTCTTCAGCGGGCTTATCTTCGGGAGCACCGTCGTTACCGCCGCCGGCAAGGTTTTCTAAGGTCTTAAGTCTTAGTTCAGCATCTGCTAGTTTTTGGTAATTTGCAACCAAAGCACGTTGTTCATAAGAAGCAATCTTATCGTAAGCAACCCTAGCTGCCGCAACGATAGCCTTATCGGTTAATTGTACGGTTTCCGGGATAGCTTCTATTGCCTTAATGGCTTCAAGAGTGATATCGTCTGCTGCAGCGGCACCGGGAATAGATATGCTGAAGTAACGATTCATAATGAAGGTGTCGTAATTTTCTCCGTTTACAGGGCAGATTAGAACGACGCTAGTAGTAACTTTACCTATATAATCTACGAAGTTTGCACCATAGTAGAAGTTGGAATATACGGGAGCACCGTTCATGCTATCCCAAACGTTCCACATATAATACTTAACGATACCGATACCTTCCCAGCCGTATTTTTCTGCGTCTGCATCTTGCATGGGTGAGTTGAGTCCGCTGTTTGCATAAATCATATCGAACTCTTCTTCGAGAACGGGAGCTTTGTAGCTTGTCATTTGTACGAGAGCAAGTTTATCGCACTTATAGAAAGCCTTATGTCCTATGGATGCAAGAGTATAGGGGAAGAAAACGTTCTTAACAGCGGTTCCCATGAACGCCATAGCACCGATTCTTACGGTGTTATCTACAACGTGAACGTTGGTAACTTCGGTACCTGCAAAGGTGATGAGTTCATATCCGTTAGGAACAACTCTATAAATGGAGCCGTCTATAACTTTTACGGTTTCGCTAATATCGTAGGTATAGGAAACTTCGGGATATTCTTTACCGTTAAATTCGGTCTTTACGATGACGGAGAATTGACCTTGAACGTCACAGTTTGCGAAGGGGTTGTCGCCAATTTCAACGAGAGCGGAACCGAGTTTTACTGTGAAGGCACTCATGTTTTCCTTTAGGAAAGCGTGTGAACCAAGGTTGATTACGCCACTAAGGTCTACGTTGTTGATTGCGGTATATGCGAAAGCATAATCGCTGATATACTTGACGTTTTCTTCGCCAACGATAGTTGCAAGAGACTTAGCATAGCTAAATGCACCTTCTCCAATGGAAGTAGCGTTAGTGCCGAGAGTTACGGAAAGGAGATTTTCGTTTTCGGTAAATGCAAAGTCGCCTACGTTGACAACGCTAGCAAGATTTACGTTAGCAAGTTTGGTTTGAGAGAATGCTTCGTTACCTACGTTTACTACGTTTTCAAGGTTGATGTTTTCGAGTTCATAACATCCGGCAAATGCTCTCTTATCGATATTCTTTACGGATGCGGAAAGCGTGACGTTTTCTAAAGATTCGGAATAAGCAAAAGCATCTTCGCCAATTCTTTCTGCGTTTATGGAAACGTCGGTAAGTTTATTGGTATAAATGCGGTATCTGGGATTGCCGTCTATGTCGGAAGCGGTACCAACAACGACTTCTTGGCCCAAATCGTAGTATACAAGTGAAAGGATAACACCGCTAAACGCTTCTTTACCGATGTGACTTGCTTTGCTTAGGTCGATGGAAGTAAGGCTTTCGGTGTTATAGAAAGCTTGGTCGCCGATATAAACGTTGTTGCCGAGAGTGATAGCGGTAATCTTAGTTGCACCATAGAATGCACCACTTCCTAGGGTTACGTTATTTCCGATAGTCAAGGAAGTTAGAGCACTCTTTAGTTCATAGTAATATACCCAACGGTCAGCATGGTCTTTTTCGAGAACGGAGATTTCATAGTTGTCTTCGAGTTCCCAGCTGAGACGGAATGCGTTATTGCCAACTTTTACGTCGTCGCCGATAGTAACGGATGCAAGAGCACGGCATTCTTCAAAAGCATTGTTGCCGATTTCCGTGTTATCGGGAACGTTCAAGCTGGTAATCTTAGTGCCGGCATAAGCATAAGCACCAATCTTATTCAAACCGCTTAGGCTATGAACGTCGGTAATAGCCGTCTTAAAGAAGGCGTAATTGCCGAGTTCGGTAAGATTGCCGAGCTCGATAACTTCTAGATTTTCACACTCACTAAATGCATGAGCCATAACCTTAGTTACGCTGGGAGCACGGAAAGCGGTAATCTTCTTGTTGCCGGATAGGGCGGCGGAGCCAATGGTAGTTACGGTGTTTTCGGTAACTACTACTTCACCTGCATATGCGGGAGCAATAAGAGTTAATATAGTTCCGTCTGCGTTAAGCATATAAGGCTTATTTTGTACGGGGAAGAAGTTTTGGTTGCCGTTTGCGATGGTTATGGAAGTAACGTTCGTGTTATTGAAGGCATATTCGCCTATAACTGCAACGTCTTTACCAAGGGTTACGCTATTTAGTTTAGTACATTCGTTAAATAGACCGGTGGGGATAACAGCAGCGTTTACGCTTACGGAAGTGAGCTTGGAGCAACCGTTAAATGCGAATTGACCGAGCTTAATCTTTTCTGCATTGATGGTAAGAGAATTTAGAGAAGTGTTTCCGCTAAACGCATATTGACCAACGGATTGGGTGTTTTCGGAAAGAACTACTCTATCAAGTTCCGTATTGTTAGCGAAAGCCATATCCGCTATAGCTATGGTTCTATTGAAGGTAATAGTACCGTCCAAAGCACAGAAAGCAAAGGCGTTTTGGTTAATAAACTTAACGTTGCCAAGGCCCTTAACGCTTGTTAGAGAAGTACATCCGTAGAATGCACCGTAGCTTATGGTCGTCAAGGTGGAAGGTAGGGTTACGCTCTTTAGTGCGGTAAGGTTAGCAAAAGCATAAGCACTAATAGTTTCTACGCCTTCTGGGATGATGACTTCGGTGATAGTTTCGTCACCAAGGAACCATTGCTTAGTTAATTCGGGGTCTTCCGTGGGGTCGTAACGGTCGTCTTCGGTCTTTTCAAAGTAATCGAAGTTAGAGAAAGCGAAAGTACCGATTTCCGTAATTGCAAGGTCGGCGGGAATCATTACCGTTCCGCCAAGACCATAATAGTGAGTTAGAGTAGGACCGCTGGTAACGTAGGGGTCTTTTACGGAAATGGAAATATTCTTGGAGTAATATGTCTTTTGTCCGTCTTTTAGTACGTTTACGGAAATGGATGCAAAGCCTTCTGCTTTAGCGGTAATGGTACCGGTTGCATCAACTTCTACGATGTTAGAGTTGGAAGACTTGTATTCTATCGTCGTTCTATTGGGATAGTATGCGACCATATCGTACTTTAGCGTTACCGATTCGGAAGGATAAAGGTCTAGGCTCAAATAGTTCTTATTCGGGAAGGTTCTATCGTCGCCGGATTGACCTATCTTACGTTCGGCAGAATCTAGCATAAAATATGCTTTATTTGTGTGATATCCGGGAACTTCAAACTTATGAACGACGGGTTCATCAAAGCGACGGAATCCGGGGTCGGTTTCTTTTAGGACTTCAACTTCAACTTCAAAAGACTTGGTTGTGCCGGTAACGGGGTCTTTATAGCTTGCTTCGACGAAGGTAAGACCGGACTTTACTGCAACCATCTTGTTGGTGCCGGGGAGAACCTTTACAACAGCGGGGTTGTAGGAATCGAAGGTAAGCATTTCTATCCACATTTCGTCTGCGGGATAGATTACGGGTTCAAGAGTATAGGTTTCATTGGGAGAAAGAACTATTTTATCTTCCTTGAAGTAACCGTCTATGAAATTGTTGGGAAGAGCTATTTCATAGGTTGCGTTGTTTAGTGCATAGTCGTACAAAGAAACGGTAAAGATAGGGGTGGTTACGATTTCTTTTGCTTGAGCGGCACCATATACTTCATAAATGGAATTGTACGCCTTCTTTATGGTATCAACGTGGTCGGTTAATTCGTACGTGATATACGAAGTGCCGTTGAAGGTGGAATAAATGGGCGTCATATAGTGGTCGAATCCGTTTAGTGCAAGACCGGTAGACGCATTAGCGGAAATGGTACCGATTAGAGCACTCATTGCATAGTGGTTATCATAAACGGCTATTTTTGCATACAAACGATTCTTCTTTTCTGCCTTGTCATATTCGGAGTAGAATTCTACGTCTTCAACAACGGGAGCTTGGAAGTCGATGGTGAGCGGGAAGGTGAACACGTTATTAAGGTTGGTGTTTACACCGCCGTCACCGTAATCGAGCTTACCGGTAATAGTTACGGTATAAGTGCTGTTGTTGGGAAGATTGTAATCTGCAGGAGTAAAGTCAATCTTAATTTGTGCGGGATAAATGGGACCGCCGTCGCCGTAGGACTTACGGATGTCGTTTTCGGTCTTAGAAAATACAACTTCGCCGGTTGCATCGTCGGTGATGACGATATCAACGCTTCTTGCGTTACGGAGCATACCCATCCAAGCATAGCTTAGTTTATTAATGCTACCTTCCATGTTGGAAAGAGAGATATACTTTCTATCCGCACTAATCATATTGCTGCCGGGCTTTTGTTCAAAGTAATAGGTGCCAAGATAGCTTACGTAATCGAGCATTACGCCACCAACGGGACGGCTTGCATATGCGTCGGGAAGAGTTTTATCAAGAAGGTCGATACTTTCGTCCAGTTCATCCTTGTTGGTTGCAAAGTAATCAAGGTCGAACATGGGAGCAATGGTCCAGTCGCCGTAGAAAGCAAGATAGGGGAAACCGATATCGGTTGCACCTTCAAGACCCTTTAAAGAAACGAAACCTTCTACGTACATACCGTTAGCAAAACTATCGTTAAGGTACTTTTTGTTTTCGTCGGTAAGGGTGATGGTTAGGGTTACGGATGCGGTTTGACCTGCTTCTATGCTAATCTTTTGTCCGTTTACGGTTCCGCCGATAACGGAATTAACGTTGACGTTCGCACCTTCTAAGATGTATCCGTCTTCGGTTACGGTCGTTTCGCCGTGGTTGGTTTTGGTTTCGCTAACGCCTTCGGTCATAACGATAGTAGAAAGGTCGTATGAAAGGGCGGAAGTGCCAAAGTTATAAACGTCGAAGGAGAGTTCATAAACGCCCGTCTTCAAAGGGTCGTCGCCGAGTTCTACCTTGGATTTATCCATTAGAGAGCCGTCCTTACGGCTATAGGTTAGAATAACAGCCTTGGTTGCAGCAGCGTCTACTACGTTAGCAAGACCTGCACCTTGTTTACGTACGGAGTAGGGTAGGCCGTTAGTGTTGTATACAACGTCTGCCGTAGACATAAGGAGTCTGTTTACCATAGCTGCAACCTTAACGTCGTCGTTAGCGATATCGCTAAAGTTGTTCTTAACGTATTGACGAATTAGAGCGGTAAGACCGCTTACGTTAGGAGTTGCCATGGAAGTACCGGAGATTTCATCGTAGTCTTGTCCGGGAACAGCACTCAAAATGTTTCCGCCGTGAGCGGTTAGTTCCGGCTTAATTTCAAGGTCGGGAGAAGGACCCCAGGAGCTAAAGTCGCTCATGAAGGGACCTGATGCTTGGGAAAGAGAAATTTTGATGGTACCGCTCTTTTGAGCAGCAAGAATTTCACCTTCGTCTTGAGAAATGGAGCAAACCGCAATGGTGGTATCGCCGACGTTCATGCGGATGTCACCGGAAACGTTGTTATATATGATTGCACCGAGAGCACCTTGTTTTTGTGCTATATTTGCTTTTTCTTCAAAGGTGTTGGAGCCACGAGCTATGAGTGCGATTTTACCTTGTACGTCAATGCCGGTATAGTCTGCAGTTCTACCTGCACCGGGGATGGTTACGTATTCTACGGTTTTTTCGGTTTCGCCTTCGCCAAGGATGTCTTCAACGAAGTTCTTTTCTTCTGCAACACGGTTGGTGGATTCAACGAAATAGATGATTTGGTCGTTATAGAGAATATAGGAAGTCTTTGCACCGTTAATGGAAGCGATGGAAAGAGCACCTTTATAGGTAGAAGGGGAAGAAACGGTAGCAGAGTCGGGGTTGGAAGTAAGACCCAGGTTACCATTTTTATCCGAGCTATACGTGGAGTTAAAGGAGTTTGATGCTGCAACAACCATATTGATACCACGAGCACGGATTTTGTCATATACGCCACTAACGGCTTCTTTATCGGTTTCACGGCTGAAGCCACAAGAAGTACCGATACTCATGTTGATGATATCAACGTCGATGATAACGCAGTCTTCTAAAGCACGGAGAATCCAAGAAGCTCTTGCTTGAGCGTCAACGTCGCTGAATATTTTCATGATTGCAAGTTGAGCTTCGGGAGCAACGCCGGTAATGACGTCGTCTTTGCCGGCTATAACGCCTGCAACGTGAGTGCCGTGGTTAGAGTAAAGGGGATATACGTCGGAGTCGCCGTCTGCGTAGTCGAAGGCGAAGGGAACTTTTTCACTGATATATACGTCTTCTGCAGTTAGACCGGATTGCATGGTGCTTGCAACGGTATTGTTAATGACGCTTGCAACGTCGCTAATATACATACCGAGCTTATTGCGGTCTGCGGTAAAGTTTGCGGTTGAGAAGGCGGTGTGATAATAGTCAAGACCGGTGTCTAGTACTGCAACAACCGTGCCTTCGCCTTGGTAGGGGAAGTCGGAGCTGTTGAAGATACCGGTGTCATATACGTTAACGGTATTATTAACGAGAACGTTTTTGTATGCTTCGGTTTCGTAAACTTCGCTTACGATAACTTGAGCACGGTCGCCTACTGCGTTACATACGTCGTAAAAGTCTTCTGCCTTAATGATGATTTCTTTACCGCTCATAAGGGTGTAGTAATCTACGCCGTTATCATAAGAGATACCCTTCTTGGTCAATTCTGCAAGGATAGCGGAGTTTGTGGTATCGATGTTGCGACGGATGGCCACTGCTTCGTTAGTTGCAAAGTATTCTTGCAAGGTGAGAGCCGTGCCGGAAGCGTCGTAAGAGTCGAGTACGTTCTTGTCATCATGAGAAAGGATGACGGAAATGTAGTCGCTGTCCTTTACCGTTGCGGGAAGTTGTTGTATGACGTTGGGATTAAAGTAATCTTTTAGGTTTACGTTTTGGAATTCCTTGTCGAAAACTTTAATGAAAGGCTCCGTTTGTGCCGGGTTTCCATCGTTTGCAACCGAAGGAGCATCGCAAGCACAAGAGATAACCATCAATACAACCAACAATGCGGTGAGAGCGGTTATGAGATAGGGTGAAACTTTGTTAGATTTTCTGTTACGCATATAACATCCTTTATTTTTGGGCGTATGCCTGATTTTTTGTTTTGTAAAGGCTTATACTAAAAACATAAGCGTTACAATGATAGCACAAATATAGGATAAGTGCAAGTTAAGTATATATATTTATATAATAAAAAAACAGCAAAACGTAAATTTTTAGTAAACGTATAATTTGCTAAAATAATAAAAATATGTGCAAATATGGTTGCACTGCATTAAAATTATTGATTTTTAAGCGTGTGTATGCTAAAATTGATTGCGTATAACAAAAAGTGTTTTTTGCGTAAAAACGCTAAAACACGAAGGAGAAATCTTTGATGAGAAAAAAGACGATAGTTGCACTTTTACTAGTGTTCGTCCTACTCTTTACCGGCATGTTGGTAGCTTGTACTCCCGAGTGCACCGACCACGTTGACGAAGACCAAAACGGTGTTTGCGACGTGTGTGAAGCAACCATGGGAAACGACAACTCCGGTGACGATAATGGTGGCGGTTCGGTACCCGGACCCGGCGGTATGGTTAACTATACTATCACTGTTAAGAATATTGCAGGTAGGCCCATCGATAAGGCAATGGCGTTTGCTTACGACGTAAACACCAACGAAATGAAGGGCTTTTTTGAAACCGATGCAACCGGTACTTGCACCAAGGCAATAGTGGAAGGAAACTACTACATCGAACTAGGTTCCAACAACATTCCCGAAGGATACGTTAAGGCCGATAAGTACTATTTTGATAACAATAGAGTTGCCAATATAGTTCTAAACACGGAAGTAAAAGAAGGTTCTCATAGCAATTATAAGCTCGGTAGCGTTATGAAAGACTTCACCGTAAACACCACGTCCGGCAACGTCTTCAAGCTTTCCGAAGCCCTAAAGACCCACGATGCAGTTCTTCTTAACTTCTTCTATACGACCTGTAATCCTTGTATTACCGAGTTCCCGTACCTAAACCAAGCAGCCGGCATGTACGATGACATCGCAGTTATAGCAGTTGATACCAACGGCGAAACTTTTGCAGACGTTCAAATGTTCCAAAACACTTATGGCGTAGACCAAGTTGAAATGGGTGTTCACAGCATCGACCTTTATAGTGCTTTCCCCACGACCGGTTATCCCACGTCTGTAATGATTGACCGCTATGGCGTAATCTGCTTGATAGAAGTAGGTTCTCTACCTTATCTATATCCTTGGACTCAACTCTTCGAGTACTTTGGAGCAGAAGATTATACTCAAAGATTGTTCACTTCTATTGATGAACTAACCCCCCAAGAAGTTCCTACCGTAAAGCAACCTTCTTCCGCAGAAGTTGCAGCTGTTTTTAACGGCACCGGTCTTCCCGAAGGAATAGAGTACTACCCCGAAAGCGAAGCATCCGATGCAGAATATTATTGGCCCTTCGTAATTGGCGAAAAGAACGGTGATGCTTGCATGGTTTCTTCCAACCCCTTCAAATATAATAGTATTGCTACCATGCATGCCGACGTAGAAATGCAAGCAGGTCAAGCACTTAGTTTGGATTACATTTGTTCTTCCGAGCTAGGTGGCGACTATTTCTTCGTTTTGGTAGACGGCGAAGTAATTTATTCTATTTCCGGTTATGATGAAACTCCCGTTTGGAAGAAGCTATATCCTTACGTTGCAAAAAAGGACGGCACCTATAAAGTCAGTTTCATTTATAACAAGGACGTAGATGTTGATGGTGGCGAAGATAAAATCTATCTAAAGAACTTCTCCGTAGTTGATGAAAGTGCAATTGACGTAGAAACCTATATTCCGAGAAATGCAGTTTCCGAACCCAACTCTCACAACACCGGATATGAAAGCTATGCAAACGTAGTTTATAATGCAGAAGACGGATATTACCACGTAGATACTGCAGACGGCCCCTTGCTACTTGCAAACCTAATGAATTACATTCTAGACGATATCACCGATGAAAGAACTTCTCTTTACCTATACGCAGACCAAGAAGGCTTCGTGGTAGATAGCGTAGATATGATGCCTTCCTTCGTAAGATACTGCTCATACGCATCCAACTCCGAAATCGGCGGATACTGCACCGTTACCCAAGAACTAAAAGAGTATCTTGATGAATTAACCGTTCGTTATCCCGGTGGCGTAAGAGATAGAAGTGAAAACGGATGGCTACGTTTCTGCCGTTACTATGATTCTTATGGTGTCGCAGGCGAACTTGCCGACCCCATTGCCGGACTTTCTCCCTTTAGTGCATATGAAACTATTGTTAACGCAAACGTTGGCCTAGACGAATATCCCAACTCCGTAACCTATAAGACCATCATAATGCCCCGTGGTAAACTCTTTAGCTTTATACCCGAACAAAGCGGTGTATATCGCATACTTTCCAATAGCTCTAAGGAAGTAGACGGATGGATTTTTGATATTGACAGTTATTATGATAGAAACGCTCTTTATACGGCAGACCACAGAGAACGTTTGTCCGACACCAATAACGACGGCTCTTACGATACCGTAGAATATGGCTGGAACAACGTATGTATGACCTACTACTTTGAAGCAGGCAAAGAATATTTTATTGACGTAGCTTTCTATGATAACACCGAAGTAGGAACCATTAACTTTAAGGTAGAATATCTTGGCGAAAGCTACAAGATGCTAAGATACGTTTCCCCCGGATTCTTCACCTTCTACCTTGACCCCACCACAGGCAATCCCCCTGTAGACCCCAATGCTCCCGTTGGTCCCGATGGTCTACCCAACTATATGTATATTACGGTTGCTGGCGGTCCCTCGCCCGTATATAATGAAGAAGAAGATTGCTACTACATTGGCGACTCCAAAGTATACGTAGATATCGCTCGTCCTATCGTTACCGGTTTCTACCAATACTCACTCCAAAAGGCTATTGAAGAAGGCGTATTCGGTAGTGACACCGCCAAGATGCAAGAGTATGCGGAAAACGTAATAGTTTCCGACGGCGAAGCGGGTTCCGAGGCAAGCATGCTTGCAGGTTGCATAGCAGTTAACGCAGAACTGGCGGAAATACTACAAGAGTTCGTTGATAGAACTTCCTTTAGCGGAATAGAAAACGCTTGGACCAAACTCTGCTATTACTTTGAATATTTGGGAGCCGAAGAAAACGAATAGGTAACCCAAAATAGCAATATTTAACAAAAACAATAGGGCACGTAAGTGCCCTTAACCATAGGAGAAAACATGAAAAAATATCTTAAAACGATAATCGCAGTTTTATGTGTTATCGCTTGTGTAATAGCTCTTGTCGCTTGTACTCCCGAGTGCACCGAACACGTTGACGTGGACGGAAACGGCACCTGTGATAATTGTGGTGAAGCTGTAGAAAACAATCCTGCTCCCGAATGCACTCACGCAGACAGAAACCTAGATGAAAAGTGTGACCTTTGCGGTGAAGATAGACCTATTAACGATGGCAAAGAAACCTATTCCGTATACGTTTCTAATGGTATCGGCGGTGGCTATGCAGACTTAGTAATCGAATTCAAGAAAGGCGAAGAAACTATCGCCATGTCTCGTACTTATGACGATGGATATGCCTACGTAAGATTGGCTTTAGACCTTTATGACGTAAGCGTAATAGACGCACTCGGACGCAATCTATATTATGAAACAGAAAACCTAAAGGTAACTCCTACCAAGAAGAATTTGGTTATAGAAGCAGCATCCATTATTACGTCTAACGAACAAGTATCGCTTATGGAGTCAAGTATCATGAATTCCCGAAGTGGATATCTTTTGGAAGGCGAAGGCTCGTTTAGAGTAAACGTTACTACCGAATCTAATACTCCTTTGGTATGGGTTGCAGAAGAAACCGGCATATACACTTTCACTTTTGTTTCTGAATTCGGTGTAGAAATGAGCTATTACGGCACTCCTATGCTAATTTACGAAGTAAGCTTGGTTGATGAAAAAGACGTTGTTAGCGATAGTTGCTTTAAACTAACCATAGGTAATAGTAATCTATCCGGCGAAGAAAGAGAAGCTACTCCCCACGTTATAGGCATTAAAGCAAAACTAGAAGCCGGTGTTGGTACTCTCAAAATCCAAAGAACCGGAGACGCTCCCTTAAAATTAGCAGACTTGCCTTGGACGGTTTATAATGGCTATATCCCCGGCGACCTAAACCTTCCCGAAACTTTGACCGAAGCAGACCTAACTTATCTTGATTTGACTGTACCCCAAACTATCGTTTATAACGCAACCGATAAGTTGTACCACTTGGGTAGTGAAAACGGAAAGGTCGTATACGTTCAAATGAAACATACCCCCACAACTCTTCCTTCTGCTCCTGCAGGTGAAAGTAAAGATTACTTCACTTTGGAAGGACTCATTTCCAACGACCATATGGGTGCATATATTTTCCGTGACGGCATAGTCGATATAGAACATTTAATTTCTAAAAACAGCTACCAAGAACACGCTCAAGCATGCCTTAACAAAGCTCATGAAGAAGCAGGTATCTATTATCTAACCGAAGGATTAATGAAAGGCATACAAGAATCCGGTGAAAGCCGTGGATGGTGGAAACTAGATAGTGAATTTAATATTTTTAAAGAAAAGGGAGAAGGCATAATCATAGAAAACGCATGGATGTTCTGCCTTTGCACTATCGACTAATTTCAAAACGCAAGATTAAAGGGCTCATAAGAGCCCAAGTCGGATCGTA
>JAZNYA010000024.1:0-10793 GCA_045594145.1 Candidatus Stercoripulliclostridium sp.
GCAAACTTGCGCACCGCGATTGCTTTGCAATAGCGGTGAAGGTCCGTTCGTCCGGCAACAAAACAAAAAAAGCAACCTAATTTGGTTGCTTTCGTTTTGTTGGTGGACGATAACGGACTCGAACCGCTGACTTTCTCCACGTCAAGAAGACACTCTACCAACTGAGTTAATCGTCCTAGTTCCCAAATATAATAGCAAATCTTTTTTTGTTTGTAAAGTGTTTTTTTATTATTCTCTCAAAACGATGATTGCAATAAAAAACGGCTCGTTTGAGCCGTTCTTTATCGTTTATTGTACGTTATGCCTTAAAGGGCGGGACGTCTAGTTCGCAGTCACTAAGAGCAAACGTCATGCAGGGATGAACGTAACCGAAGTCTAGGTCAGCTAGTCTTCTGCCGTCCCCACGCTTTGGAACGTATACGTTACCGCTGACGAGTCTGCTATGGCACCAACCACACTCACCGCTACGGCAGTTTGCAGGAGCAAGTATGCCACCACGTTCCATTGCCGTTAGCATGGTTTCTTCTGCTTTGCATTCAACAATCTTAGTTACGCCACAAACACTAACGGTAAGATTAAAAGTCTTACCAACGTTTTCTTGGGGATAATCAGCATCTTTTTCGGGATTACGATATTCGCCAAAGAGTTCGTGACGGATAAACTTTCTACGCAAACCGAGAGATTCAATTTCTTTGTCTACAAAGTTGTACATTGCTTGCGGACCGCAAAGGAAAATGGAGTAATTGCCTTCGGGTGCGTACTTCTTAATGAGTTCAGCGGTAATAAATCCGCTTTCTTCTCCAACAACTTGTTCTGCACTAAAAACGTTTATTAGTCTAAACTTATCCGTTGCCTTTGCAATTTCTTTGAATTCTTCTTGGAACAAAGCATCAGCTTGCGTACGGGAACCATAAAGAAGAATCAAGTTAAAGTCTTCATCGCCGTTTGCAATGGACTTTGCAAGAGCCCTAAAAGGAGTAATACCGCTACCACCGGCTACGCCTATTACGGTTTTTGCATCACGCAATCTTTCATAAGTAAACGTTCCTTGGGGTGCGGAAACGGAAACTTTGGTACCCTTTACCCAATTATCTAGGATATACTCGGACGCAAGACCGCCTTCCACTCTCTTGATTGTTAGTTGATAGAATCCGTTCAAAGCATCTTTAGGACATGAAGAAATGGAATAAGGACGAGTAATTTCTACGTCACCAACCTTTAGTCTGATGGAAAGATATTGACCGGCACTAAAATATGCTAGGCTTTCCGTTCCGTTTTCTTTGTCGGCGACAAGAGTATAGGTCTTTACGTCATCACTAAAAACTTCTATATCGCTAACCACTAGACGTTGTACGTCGGGGTGCAATGCTTTTGCTATTTGGTTAGGATGATAACTGCTTTCGTGCTTGAGTTCTGCATACGGAGCTTCTTTGATTTTATTTTCTCTGGCCGGTTCTAATTTTAGAAAATCGGCGGGATTAAGTTTGCTTATCTTGCTTGCCATATTAGTTACCCCCTTTTAGTTTTTTTACAACTCTAAGTCCTGCTTCTTCGCCGGTCGTATAAGCACTTGAATATCCGTCACCCATTATGCCGTGGCCACCGCAGAAACGCAAGCCCTTGATACCGCTATCTTTGACTTGAGCGGTGCTACGCATAACAACGTTATCCCATCCTGAGTTTCTATATCCATAAATAGTGCCTTCGGGAGTGCCTAGGTATCTAGCAAAAGTTACGGGAGTTGCAATAGAAATTTCTTCTATATGGTCCATAATATTTATGCCCATAGTTTCTTCATAGTCGCGAATATATTTTTCCGCAAGGTCCGTCTTGTACTTCTTGTATTCTTCGGGTTTTAGGTCCTTGGGAATATCGGAGCCGTAAATAGGCATCGTAAAGAACAAGGTGCAAGTGCCTTCGGGAGAGCTATCGGGAATAACCTTATTCAAGCAGTTTACAATATAGAAACCGCCGTCCAAACGATTGTCGTTTTGTTTTCTTGCATTACCTTCGTTTGCAACGAATACGGTATAGTCCTTAATTCCAATTTCATCAGGAGTTGCATCCAATCCAATATATATGGTTGCAACGGAGATACCAAAATCTCTTGCATTAGCAAGCTTTACGTCACGCTCGGGAAGTTTTGCGTCCTTGGAGCGAGCGAATACGTTGTCCGCTATAACGTTGGATATTACTTCTTTCGCATAAAGCTTTTCGCCGTTTGCAACTACGCCTATTACGGCGCCTTCGTCGTTATATAAGAACTCAGTTACTTCGCTATTGTAACGAATTTCTCCGCCATTTTTATATATTACGTCGCAAAGAGCAAGAGAAAGCTCGTGTGAGCGCTTATAAGGCATAGCCGCACCGTTATCCATATAGCTCGTTAGCATACTCAAAAAGTGCAAGCAATTTAATTCATCCGTAGGAACGCCCAAATATCCCCAGTAAGTAGTAAGAATATTTTTTGCCTTTTCCGGCATATCAAGAGCGTCTAATACTTCATCCGTGCTATGTGACGCACATCTCATAAAGTCTGCGTGCTTTAGCACCATTACCAACGGATTGGGGTTGCCTTTCTTTTTGGCAACGTATGCAAGAGCGTCGTCGCACTTATCGTTTAGTTCTATAAAAGCTTTAACCTTTTCTCTACATCCGGGAACAGCCTTTTCCATACTATCGTAAAAAGGTTCTCTAAAAGCCTTAACCGTTACGTCATATCCGTCTTCGCCCTTTACGATAGTACGATACATAGTATCTTCGTATCTCCAATCGACCTTGGCGCCAACGGAATCAAAAATATTATAAATAGTATCAGGTTTTTCCTTGGTACCTACGCTACAAAGTTCGTGAAGAGAAGGTTCAAACTCAAATCTTCCCCTTCTAAAACTCGTTGCGCATCCGCCGGGTAAGTTATGTTTTTCCAGTAGCAGAGTTTTAAGTCCACCCTTCGAGGTATTAGCAGCAGCGATAAGACCACCGTTGCCTGCACCGACTACTATTACGTCATAGTTGCTCATAGGCATCTCCTTATAATTTTCCTATCTTTTAGTATACCCCTTTTCACCTTCTTCGTCAATATATAAATGACAATAAAAATATGCGTTGCAAGACTGCAACGCATCATATACCAATCTACTATTTTACATAAAACCACTCTTTAATAGGCACTAGCAACCGGTTCGCAAGTAACCGTAATCGTCAGCTTTCCACCGGCACTGCTTACGTAATGGCTATACTTATTGCCGTCCTTATACACGTCATCTATACTTAACTCTACAAAGCTACGCAAGAAGGCAACACATAAGGTATCAAGCACCACTTCATCTCCTTTCATAAAGGCACAAGTTAATTCATACTCCCCGGCTTCATCCCTTTGTAAAGCGGAAGAGCGTACAACCATATTGGTTTGATAATCATCAAGCGAGCCTTCGCCCAGTTGCCTAAATTCACTTTGGAAACTTTCAACACAAGAATTATTCTTGGCTATGACGTTTATCTCACCGGTTTTCTTATTGCGAATCGCCATATTAAGCGAATATTCATCAGTTGCAACAAAACCAGCTTTTCCAGGCACACTGGCACCGGCATAAAATTCTATCTTCTTGCCACCATTATCTCTGCAATCGACGAAGACGTTTAAACTTTGGAGCGGTAATTTTTGACCGTAAAAAGGTCCCTTTATAGGCTCAGACGTAGGGGCATCTATAGTTGCAGTATTTATATTGTGCCACTCGTTTTTTAGCTCAAAGTTGTCAACTATGCGTCTGGAACAAACGTCCATAAAATCTTGTGCTGAAGCAATATTTTCATACTCTTGTTCGCTTAGCCCTACGTTCAAAGCAAATTTCTTTGCGTTTGATGAAGTAATATCAAAGTTAATGCTTCCGTTTGCCGTCGGATAATTTAACGATTCAAATTGCTGGCTGACGTCCAATACGTCAACGTCTTGGTAACCATCATAATTGGCAACCATTATTTGCCTTCTAATACCATAAGGCGTGTTACCCCTAAGGTCAAATCCACCTTGACCAAAGCTTTCGCTGTCTTTATATCTTGGGGAAGCAACAATTTGATACTTTATGAATTCCTTATCCTTTACATTCTTAAGATACGTATACCCTAACGGATGATAATTTTCGGGGTTGTCACTATAGCTATCTGAACTTTGCATTTCTTTTACGTGGTCTACGCCAACGTTATAAACGTAGCACTCCATAGTTTCACAATCGTTTTCATCAAAATAATAATTGACTTTCATAACTTCGTATTGGGCAAAATACGTTTCATCTTCATATTTTTCTACCGAGACTCTATTTTCAAAGTCCAAATAACTACATCTCGTAAGATGACTTCTTCTCGTTACGCTAAGTTTTCTTTCGCTTATTTCGACGTAATAGTTCCATCCTTCATAATAAGGAATACTTATAAACCCTTGATACTCTCTCATTATTGGAAGCTCAAACCATTGGTTAAAAGCGGGAACTTGCTCCAAAACAAACTTTAATTCTTCCTTTATTTCGTGGATGTCGTATCCTTGATACTTGCCTGCACCGAACTCCGTTTTTATGGTTGCATATTTATCAACGAGTGCATTGAATTCTTTGGTAGTCAAAGCCCCGTTTTCCGTGTGTTCACCATCGCTCAAGGCACTATAAGATGCCGGGGTGACGTTATCAAAATTAGCAGAAATATATTTTTGAACGTCCGGCTTATACTGTGCGTTTTCTATAACAGCAACTGCCTTTGCCCCCTTTTCTTCATCCAACTTTAGTTTTTTCTTAAAAAGATTACAAGAACAAAGCCCGCCTATCGACAATGCTAATATCAAAAAAATAATTATTATCCCGGATATCCTTTTCATACAATCGCCCGTTTACATATTACGTTAATATTATATTATGAAAAACCATGTTACCCTTATCTTTTATAATTATACCATACAGCATCACAACTTTCAATATGCAAAAGTTTATACTAAATATAGTATAAATTACGTAAATTTAGGTTGATTATCTCTGCGTTTTAACATATAATTAACTTAATTTGTTTACCATAAATTCATATTGGTTAGTGGAAGGTGCGAGATGAACAAATTTAAAACAAAACTTAAACATGCTTTTAGCAATTTTACAGCCACCATCGTAAAAGGTAGAATGATATGTCTTATTGTTTTTGTCATACTCACTATCGGATGTGCTTGCCTTATTCCTTTTACCAAAATTGAATATGACCTTACCGGACAAATGCCCGATAAAAGCTATACGGACGACGCTCTCGACGTTCTAAAAAAAGAATTCGACGACAAAGGTATGGCTTACGTTTGCGTTGTAGACGTTACGAAAAAAGAAGCTCAAGGTTTAATTAAAGAACTCAAAGACTTAAAAGGTATTGCCAGCGTAACTTACGTAGAAGAAATGCATTACAAAAACGGCAAAGCCCTTTATACCGTTAACCTATCCGAATACGATAGCACTAAAGGTGCTTTTGATGCAGTAGAAGGCATAATCGATTACCTAGATGAAACCGGCAGAGAAGCATACCTTACCGGACAATCTGCATATTCATATTTCGTAAAAGCAGAAACGGAAGAAAGCATAATAAAAGTCGGAGTGGTAATCGTCGTCCTGATTCTCGCAATCCTACTATTTACTTCCAAAACCTATTTCGAAATAGTAATAATGCTCATAACTTTTGCATCTGCCGTAGCAATAAACATGGGAACCAACTTCTTCTTTAACGGCATAAGCTATCTTGCAAATCTGGTTTCACTTGTTCTCCAACTCGCTCTTTCCCTTGATTACATGGTAATCCTATTACATAGATATATGGAAGAACGGGAAACTAAAGATACGGTTTCAGCAGCCACAACGGCACTTTCAAAGGGATTAATAGAAATATTCTCAAGTTCACTTACCACCATTGCCGGACTGGGTTCTCTTCTTCTTATGAGCATGCCCATAGGTGTAGAAATTGGTCTTTCTCTTGGTAAAAGCATAATAGCAAGTTTGCTCACCGTTGTATTTCTGATGCCTGCTCTACTCGTTTTATTGGATAAACCCCTTATGAATTCCAAGCATAAGTCGTTCGTTCCTTCTGTAAAAAAACCTGCAAGAGCAATCCTTAAAGGAAGAAAAATTATCGTTCCCCTTTTCCTTATAGTCGCCATCCTTTCTTGCGTTGGACAAACCTACAACACCTATTCCTTCAACTACAACGGTGGCTCCATGGTGATTGACGCCAAAGCTCACATCGAAGACGAATTCGGCACTCTTAACTCTTTGGTCGTCATCGTACCAAAAGGTAATCCCGAACAAGAAAGAGCACTAGCTAATTATATCGCTTCATTTGATAACATTGACTCCGTAAACGCTCTTTCCACAATAGAAATCCCATCAACAGGTAGCGGAATATATCTCACGGACAAAATCTCCAAGAGTGATATGCCGTCACTCATGTCGGCACTTGCCGGAGGCCAAGATTTAGGTGCGTTCGCAACCATGGCGGAAGGCATATTTAACGGCTATCTTACCAGCCAAAGTATAACCGACCCGAACGCAGAAGTACGAATCGTAGATTTGCTGGAGTACGTCGCACAAAACTACGGCTTCCTTTTGGGTGATTATGCCGGTATGCTAGATTCTTTGACCTTTGCAAAGAGCAATTTGGAAAGTGACAACTACACCCGCATGACTTTTAATATTTGCTCTTCTATCGAAGGCGATGAAACGTTTGCCTTCCTTGATGAAATAACCGCCCACCTTGGCGATTACTATGATGAATTCTATATGACCGGTGAAAGCGTTGCTTGTTACGATATGGCAAACTACTTCGACCGTGATAACCTTATCGTTTGCCTGTGTTCATTGGGCTTTGTTTTGGTAATACTTTTGTTTACCTTCAAAAACCTACTACTCCCCATTGTACTCATACTCGCAATACAAGGTGGTATTTGGATTAACTTCGTATTCCCATTCTTGACGTCCACCCCCGTTGCGTTCATCGGCTACCTAATAATAACCGCCGTACAAATGGGTGCGACCATAGACTATGCAATAGTACTAACCAACCGCTATCGTGAAGTTAAAGGTAATTACCTTGACCGATACGAAGCAATGGCGGATGTGGAAAACACAGTCTTCCCCACAATTATTACTTCCGGTATAATTTTGACCGGCACGGGTTTTGCGTTGAGTTTCCTTGCTTCCGGTGCCGTAGGTGCAATGGGCGGACTACTTGGCGTTGGTGCGTTAACGTCGCTTATAATCGTAATTTTCATACTCCCTTCTCTCCTTCTCATCACGGAAAAGGTTATTGACAAATGTGACTTTAATAAGCTTTTTAAGAAAAAAGAAAAGGCTCCTGTCCTTTCTGAAGAAAATGAAACATTTACGGATGAAAACGTAGCATAATCGGATTTTAGTTTACTATACATTAAAAAAGAAGTTCCCAAACGGGAACTTCTTTATTTTTTAGTTTCGCATACTATATACCCACTACCTTAGAAAGTCTATCTATGGTAAGATTGCAAATTTCAATTTTTTCCTTATTGCTGGGAGCATCAATTTTTTCAATTAACCACTCGTATTCAGCATCGCCACGGAGATTGGAAACGTATTTCAAAAGGTCGTCTACGAGTTCCTTTCTTGCTTCTGCCTTCATTGTCTTTCTGGTTGCTTCTATAATTGTAAGCTTCATTGCAAGGAAAGCTTGTAGTTCGTCTTTGGAGAGCTTTTGGAACTTTTCTTTCATTTCTTTTCTATGGAGAATATTGGTAACTAGGCTAGCAATTCCGCCTATTCCTATGGGTAGCCAGCTTCCTGAAACAAGAGACCAAACACCAACACCCAAAAGCATTCCTTTGTCTATTTCGCTGGTCGCTTTCTTTTGGATGCCATAATAGTTTTGTTCAAATAGCATATAAAGGATGTTCATATATCCTTCGTCGTCAAACAAAAGCTTGGAAATGGCTTGCAAAGATTCTTCCTTTCTTAAATACTCAAAGGAATCATCAAGCATGAACGAAAGAGCAAACTGCAGTCTCTTTATGCCGTGGGTATCCTTTCTGAATAGTTCCTTATCAATATACTTTTTAAACTTTTCTAGGTCTACGGAAAGTTCAAGTTCTTTGGAGTCTACTGCAGCTTCGAATAACGCAAGATTATCAAGTGCAATCTTCTTTTCTACGGAAAGCTCAACCGTGTTCTTTCTTCTAACGTTATTGCTGATTTCGGTTGCTATTCCACTTATGATTTTAGTAATTAATCCACCGCTTTGTTCCTTTTCTACAGGTTGATTTTCGTTCATTTCTCTTTCTACTGCTTCAAGGTCGGTCTTCAAGCGTAGATACGTTAGGTTGTTTACTACTATCTTCTTTGCTTTTGCAAGTTTTTTAGCCTTTCTCATTTCTTCAATTCCTCCATAATATAATTCTTAATCTTTTGCAAGTTGAGTTTTCTTTCGTTAATTTTTAGTAGGTTGATTACTTCTTTTAACGTCGTCGTTTCTTCTTTCGCCCTACTTTCTACTACCGGGGTAAAATCATCTTGGTACCAATGGTCGCAATACTCGTAGATTTCCTTTTTCGGTGTCTTTCCACTTTGAATACCACTAAATAACTTTCTTACCGAATGCGGTATTGCGGAAAAGTTACCCTTTTCGAAATCAGAAACGTATTTATATACCGTTGGTCTGGTTTTCTTTAATAAACGGGATAGTTCCGTTATGGATATCATGTCGGTTATCTTCATTTCTTCATCTCCTTTGTTTGACACTATTTTACACTTTTTGTAAAAACATGTCAAGTACTTTTCGTAAAAAAGTGTAAAATTTTGTAAAGTTTTTTGACAATAAAAAACACCACTATTAATAGTGGTGCCGGTATTAAAAAGTTAAATTTTTAATCCCATTCGTCGCCTTTTACCGTTTCCATATCGATACCTTTGGTTTCGTGACACTTTCTAACAAGAGCTATAAAGCCACTAATGAAGCCGGGCACAAGAAGGGCAAAAGCTATTATTCCGACTATCGTGTTACCGAAAATAGTGGTAAGCGGTAAGCTTACGGCGTAGGATACGACGACGCCAAGTCCCGTTACTATAAATTGGGCAGACATTGTTGACGAACGCAAGTTGGTAGGAGACGATTCCCCTATCATCATTATAATTACGTCGTTAGAACTATAATAACTGCCTATGCAAGCACCGCACATTAGCCCCACGAAATATGGACTCCAAGCAAATTTTGCTCCAACCGAGAACAATATAAAACTTATAAGACAATTTAATGCCGTAACTATTGCCGCAAGTTTTCTGCCTTTTATGTCGCTTATAAATCCCATAATCACTTGTGCTACAGCACTACCTACTGGGAAAAGGAATAATGCTTCCGTTACCACGCCGGTACTTACTGCATTGACGGCATCGTTCAGCGTTGCAAAAAGTCCGCTATCTAAAAAATTGGTTGCATATCCATATGTCATTATCGCCTGATAATCTATGGTGGCAATAAAGCCTAGATTCATTAGGGCGGAAGTAATATATAACCAGCGAAGTTGCTTGTGTTTTAGAGCAAACTTTAGTGCCGGAATAAGTCCACCTTGAGCGTTATCGAGAGCCTTTTGTTCTTTTTCCAGTTTACGTTCTTCATCACTTAAGCGTAAATACCTTAGCCTTGCATCAATGAAACTATCCGTTTCTCTTGCTAACACGAGAGCGATGAAAGATGCGACTAGCCCCACTATTGCAGGTACCAAGAAAACGTTACGCCACTCGCTTGCGTTTTCCATCATAACCTTACGCATGAGTGGTATGAGCATGACGCCCATATTGGCAATAAACTTAATTACAGAATACGTCCTTGCTCTTTGCTTGGGCGTAGACGACTCCATAATATATACTACGTGCATATCGTGCGGGATAAAGAATTGTACCATGCACGCACCTACAAAATATACGATTACATTTCTAGAAAGGAATATTATTAGGAGAGCAAGACTCATACCAAAGGTATTAACTATAAGGAAAACTTTTCTACCAAACCTATCGGCAAGTGGGCGATATAGGAGCCCTAAAGCTTGGAACGGGACCACTAAAATCGTCAAAATATTCAAAAGCCCAATGGAATTTTCCGTAGCAAAAAGGTCGTTGGCTATCTCTGTTTTCATTAGCGTCGTAATTTGTGACGCAATCTCATCCACAGCATAGATTAAAGTAATAATGAATATGACGTAGGCAATATAATATCTGCCCTTAGGTCTTGATTTTTCCTTTTCCCAACGTCTAATTTCTCTTTCTCGTCTGAGTTGAATTTTTTGTTCCTTAGTCAAAACGTTCTCCATATTTATCTCCTACGGAGATATTATACTATTAAACTTGGGCTTAGTAAAGGGGTAATTTACTCATAATTAAAAAGCGTTGGTTAAGATGAAGTACGAGCAAAAGAAAATCTCCCTGACGGGAGTTTGACTCCCCGTAAATGACCGAAGGGAGACTTTTAGTTTTGTGGTGTATTTCGCCAAAATGCATCCTTATCCGAAAGTTTGAGTTATTTCGTCCTATTGTTAGATTCCTTAAAAACGCATTAGTTTGGATGAAAGACGAGCAAAAGAAAATCTCCCTGACGGGAGTTTACTTAGCGTAAAGTCGGATCGTAGCCATGTCGTTCTGTGAGCCAAGGAGTTGTTAGTCTCTCTTGTCTTCCTAAGACCGCTTGGCCTCCGACTTTAAAAACGCATTAGTTTGGATGAAAGACGAGCAAAAGAAAATCTCCCTGACGGGAGTTTACTTAGCGTA
>JAZNYA010000025.1:0-3041 GCA_045594145.1 Candidatus Stercoripulliclostridium sp.
GTCTATATCGCACATATCAACGCATGTAGCACCAGACTTTGCAGCACCAATACCCAAAATTCCGCTTCCTGCACCAACGTCGATGACGTGTTTACCATTAAAATCAACGTCCGACATTAAGGTCAAGCATAGGCGAGTGCTAGAGTGTTCTCCCGTCCCAAAAGCTTTGGAAGGATTAATTTTAATAATTATGCCATCGCAATCTTCTTCCAACCACTCAGCCATGACTGTATATTTGCCGGCTTGAACGGGTTTATAAAACTTCTTCCAATCTTCTTCCCAATCAACTTCCGGAACGTCTTCAACGACTATGCTCATTTTGCCATACTTCTTCTCAAGCGGAAGCAATGCGGTTTTTAATTGAATTAACTTTTCTTCAACTTCAGATTCATCAACGAAAAAACTAACTTTAGTTTCATCGGATGTCTTTAAAAGATTGTCGTCTACGTAGTCCCAACAAGTATCGCTATGTAAAACAAAATCAAGGTCGTTAGGATCTAACACCTTGACTCCGCTTGCCCCTAGTTCCCACATCAAATCTGCCACAGCATCTGATGCGAAAGTGTTGGTTATAACAATAATTTCTTTATACATTAGTCTAAATTTTTTAATTTTTTGCTATACTTTTCAATTTCGTCGTATTGTACGTTTGCATCCAACTCATCAAAGTATGCACGATATTGTTTTCTTTGTTTATTGGAAAGATTCTTAGGAATATCTACCTTGATGGTAATAAGAATATCTCCGTATGAGTTTCTTCTTAAATCTTTAACGCCTTTACCACGAACCTTGAGCACCGTACCATTTTTGGTTCCAGCAGGAATTTCGATTTTGACAGGCTTTTCCATTGTCGGAATCTCGACTTCATCACCAAATACCGCTTGAGTTATCGTTATTGGTAATTCAAAATGTAAATCATTTCCTTTTCTAACGAATAAATTATGTGGTTTTACACGGAAAATAACTATTAGGTTGCCGTATCCACCGCCATTAACACCTGCGTGTCCACCACCATTTACGTTAAGCATTTGTCCATTATCTACGCCAGCCGGAATATTGATAGTCTTAGAGCATTGCTTGCGAACTCTACCCTTGCCTTTGCAATCCGGACATTGTTCCATAATGATTTTACCGGTACCACCACACATATCACAAACTCTTTCCGTTTGCATTACGCCCAGCATAGTACGTTGTTGAACAACAACACGTCCACGACCACCACACTTGGTACAAGTTTTTACACTCGAACCATTTTTAGCACCGCTTCCGCCACAAGTATTACACTTTTCTACTCTCGAATAATTGATTTCCTTTTTTGCACCAAAACAGGCTTCTCTAAAAGTTAAAGTTACTTCTAGTTCGATGTCATCCCCTTCTCTCGGTGCATTTGGGTTGCGAGAACCACCGCCGTTAAAGGCACTAAATATATCACTAAATATATCGCCGAAACCTGCTCCGCCAAAAGGATTAAATCCTGCTCCGCCGGCTCCACCATTAAAGGTGGGGCCATCTTCACTGCCATACTGGTCGTATGCAGCTTTCTTTTGCGGGTCAGACAAAACTGCGTATGCGTGTTGGATGTCCTTAAACTGCTCTTCCGCATCCGCCTTCTCTTTATCACTTGCCGTTGCAAAAAGGTCAGGGTGATATTTTTTAGCCATGCGACGATATGCGGACTTTATTTCGTCCGCACTCGCATTTTTATCGACACCTAATATGCCGTAGTAATCCTTTGCCATTTCGATTCCTTATTAGTTGATATCGTCGGGATTTACGTTGATGGTAGTATCATCATCTGCTCCGCCGTTTTGTCCAGCTTGAGCTTGTGCATCTTGATACAACTTAGTGAATATGGGGTTAGCAACCTTAGAGAGTTCTTCAGTAATTGCTTTAACGGTATCTACGTCGTCAGCAGTTGCTAATTTTTCTTTTGCAGTCTTTGCAGCTTCGGTAAGAGCGGTCTTATCTTCTTCGCTGAGTTTATCTCCAGATTCGGAAATGGTCTTTTCGATAGCAAGAACGAGTTGTTCTGCTTGGTTCTTCATATCAACAAGTTCTCTACGCTTCTTATCTTCTTCTGCAAATTGCTCAGCTTCTTTAACTGCCTTATCAATATCTGCTTCAGAAAGGTTAGAAGATGCAGTAATAGTAATATTAGCGGACTTATTGGTACCCTTATCAACAGCGGTTACGGAAACTATGCCGTTAGCATCGATATCGAAGGTAACTTCGATTTGGGGTATACCACGCATTGCCGGGGGGATACCGGTAAGCTCGAATCTGCCAATGGTCTTGTTATCTGCTGCCATTGCTCTTTCACCTTGAAGAACGTGTACGTCAACGGAAGTTTGGTTATCTGCTGCGGTAGAGAAAATTTGACTCTTCTTAGTAGGAATAGTAGTATTTCTATCAATAAGTCTGGTAAATACGCCACCCATAGTTTCGATACCAAGTGACAAGGGCGTTACGTCAAGAAGTAGAACGTCTTTAACTTCACCGCTTAGAACACCGCCTTGAATTGCAGCACCTATTGCAACACATTCATCGGGGTTAATGCCCTTATAAGGTTCTTTCCCGGTAATATTCTTTACAGCTTCAACAACTGCAGGAATACGGGTAGAACCACCGACAAGAACAACCTTATCGATTTCGCTCATCTTGAGTTTAGCATCCTTGATTGCTTGTTGCATGGGAGCAAGAGTTGCCTTTACCAAGTGTGCAGTCATATCGTTGAACTTTACACGTGATAAATCAAGGTCGATATGAACGGGACCGTTAGCTCCTACTGTGATGAAAGGAAGATTGATGTTAACGTTAGTCATACCACTAAGTTCAATCTTTGCCTTTTCTGCAGCTTCTTTAACTCTTTGCATTGCCATCTTGTCACCGCTAAGATCGATACCTTCGTTCTTCTTGAATTCATCAACAATCCAATTCATAATAACGTTATCAAAGTCATCGCCACCTAGACGGGTGTTACCATTGGTTGCAAGAACTTCAAATACGCCGTCGCCGAGTTCAAGAATAGAAACGTCAAAAGT
>JAZNYA010000026.1:0-4630 GCA_045594145.1 Candidatus Stercoripulliclostridium sp.
GTTTTTCTCCTTGATTTATTTTAATAATATTTTTGCAAGTGTTTTATTGCGTAAAATAACGCATAATCTCTTGCTTGATTTCTAACTTGTTCTCGGTCCCCTTTGAATACGTGTTGATAAACGTCCGTTCTCTCTTCATCGGTTACCGAAATGAATACTAGCCCCACGGGCTTGGTAAAACTACCGCCTGTGGGACCCGCAATACCGGTTGTAGAGATACCTATTTGCACATTTCTGTTCAAAAGTCCCGTAGCCATCTCTATTGCCGTTTGCCTACTTACCGCACCAAAATCGCCTATCGTTTCTTCCGCTACGCCCAAATAATTAATTTTAGCATCGTTACTATAGGAGACCGCACCGCCATAAAAAACAGATGAGCACCCCGCTACGTCTACTATCGCAGACGCTACGCTACCACCCGTTAAGCTTTCCGCCGTTGCCAACATAACTTCTTTTTCCGACAAAAGTTCAACTAGCGTTTCCGCAAGACTCTTTTTTCCGTCGCCATAGGAAACGTCTTCGAAAGTTATATCCAACTCATAGAAGTCTTCTTCACTTATGTCCCTAAAAGAAAGCGTGAAATCCGCACCATTGTTATTTAGCATCTGAAAATCTTCAAGATGCGGATGCCATTTTAACATACGCTCTGCGATTTCTTCTTCCGTTGAACAAACACGAATAAGCTTATTCATAATTTACTCCATTATGGTTTCACCAACGGGATTAAATCCTGTTTTGGTAATTTTTACGGTATATATTTCGCCTACTTCAACCGGGAAATCTGACGTGAAATATACCTTGGTATCTATATCCGGAGCATTGTATTCGGGACGACCATAGAACTTGCCCTTATTGTAATCGATACCTTCGTATATTACTTTAATTTCTTTACCGAGATATTCTGCATGTCTTTTTTCAATGACAACACTTTGCATCTTGGAAAGTTCTTTTTCACGAGCCTTCTTGATTCTATAAGGCACTTGATTTTTCATCTTGTACGCCAAAGTACCCTTTTCTCTTGAATAAGCAAAGAATCCCGCATAGTCGATTAGTCCGGTTGAAACAAGTTCTTTAAGTTCTTCAAAATCACTTTCTTCTTCACCGGGGAAACCTACTATGAACGTGGAACGAATTGCCATATCCGGACATTTTGCCTTCAACTTTCTTAACATTTCATATGCCTGCTCTTTTGTATTGCGACGATGCATAGCCTTTAATATTTTGTTAGAAATATGTTGTAACGGAATATCTATGTACTTTGCAATTTTTTCTTCCGTAGCTATCAATTCTATGAGTTCGTCGTCAACCAGTTCCGGATATGCATACAATATGCGTATTTTATATACGTCCAATTTAACTAGCTCTTTGAGTAAGTCCTTTAATTTGTATTCGCCATAAAGGTCCTTACCATACCTAGTCGTATCTTGAGCAACTAGTATAAGCTCTTTTACGCCACTCTCAACAAGCCATTTGGCTTCTTCAATAAGGTCTTCCATAGGATACGAACGATATCTTCCCCTAATATACGGAATAGTGCAATACGTGCAAAAGTTGTCGCATCCATCACCAATTTTCAAATATGCGTAATGAGCCGGAGTAGTTTGCACACGGCCTTTTAGGTATCCGCAAGGAGTGGTTTCCAGAACTACCGGTCTTTCATCCAATCTATCAAATATGTCGGCAACGTTCGCATAGGAATTGACTCCTATAAACGCATCGACTTCGGTAAGTTCATCTTTGACTTCGAGAGCAAATCTTTCCGCAAAACATCCCATAACGACTAGTTTTACGTCCCTAGTCTTTTTTTGCTCTGCAAGTTCTAAAATAGTATCTATGCTTTCTCTTATTGCCGTAGTTATGAACGCACACGTATTAACGACAAGAATGTCCGCTTCTTCTACGTTTTGCGTGAGTGTATATCCCCTTTCCGTTAGTGCGTATAATACGTTTTCAGTATCGACTCGGTTTTTATCGCAACCGAGTGATACCATCCCTACTTTCTTATTCTTCATCATCTGTATCGTCCTGATTTACAAAGTCTTGTGCTATGGAATTTTCGCCAAACAATTCTTCCCATTCTTCCATTGTGATTAAAATATCTCTGGGTTTAGCACCATCTCCAGGACTTAAGAACCCCCTTTCCGTCATTGCGTCTACCAGCTTTCTAGCTTTAATGTAGCCTACCCTATGCGATGCTTGTGCACTGGATACGGATGCTCTTCCGGTTGCAATAAAGGACTTAAGAATAGTTTGAAGTTGTTTTTCAAACTCAGCATCTTTAACTTCTTCACGTTGAGCAGACCTTTCTTCCGCAGTTTCCGGCTTAGGCGGTTCATAACTTACCGCTTTTGCAATCGTATCATCAAATGAGCTATCGTTGTTTTCACGAATATAATCGCATATATTCTTAATTTCTTCGATTTCGACGTAAGCACCTTGCATACGTACCAAACCACTGGGATTGGAATATAGCATGTCACCATTTCCAAGTAGTTCTTCCGCACCGCCGTCATCTAGTATAACTCTGGAGTCCATATTGGTCTTAACGGTAAATGCCACCCTATGAATAATGTTACTCTTAATTAGTCCCGTTATAACTTTAACCGTAGGACGTTGCGTTGCAATAATCATATGTATACCGCAAGCACGAGCAAGTTGAGCTATACGAACTATATACGACTCTACAGAGCTATCTTTTGAGTTAATCATAAGGTCTGCCATTTCGTCTATGACAAGCAATATTCTATACATTTTAGGCTCTGTCGGCTTTCTGAACGTATTGTTGTATTGGTCGATATTAGCACAACCTACTTGCGAGAAGAATTCATATCTCCTATCCATTTCTTCACACAACCAACGAAGTGCGTTTACTGCGTGCTTTGCTTCTTTTACCGGGTCTTTGATTAGAAGGTTAGGTAGGTTTCTATAAACCGTAAGTTCAACTTTTTTAGGGTCAATTAAAACCATCCTTAAATCATCCGGTGAATACTTATAAATCAAGCTCGTTAGTACTGCGTTCAAGAATACGCTCTTACCGGTACCTGTGGAACCCGCAACAAGCAAATGGGGCATTTTAGTTATATCGGCAACGTAAGGTGCACCTTCAAGCGTTTTGCCCATTGCAATTTTTAATCCCTTACTATCTTCATTAAACGCAGGACTGCATAAAATTGACTTTAAGCCTACCATATCTCTCTTGGTGTTCGGCAATTCTATACCCAATGCATCTTGACCTTCAATAGGTGCGTGAATTCTAAGATTTTTAACACAAAGACGCATCTTCAAGTTTTCTTTAATGGAAGAAATTCTAGAAAGTTTATATCCTTCGCCAACCTTCAAGTAATACATGGTAAACGTAGGACCACGCTTAGCATTAAATACGGTAGCGGGAACGTCAAATTCTCTCATCGTTTGATTGAGTTTTTCCGATACTACGTCATAATCTTCCGGGAAGTCGCTATTAGATGCAGCGTATTCCTTCAATAAATCAAAGCTAGGCACTTTATAGGGCTTAGGAACGTAAGGAGCTTTGGACTCTTCTTTTTGGGCTTCCGGGAATACGGGAGCTTTTTCCTTTGCCATGACATTAGAAGTATATACCGGCTTAGGTTGTTTTTGGGGAATATTAAACTTCTCTTGCACTGTTACAGGCTTATTTTGCATTCTGGTTTCCGCCACTACCCTTCTCTCTTGAACGGGAACTACAGGCTTTTCAACCACTTGAACGGGATACTCAACTATCGGTTCTTCTTCCACGTCTTCAAATGGTAACTCTTCCTTCATCACAGGAATTTCCCTAGCCACAACGGGTTCTTGATAAACAACGGGCGTAGGCTCAACCACGGGAGCAACAGGCCTTTGTGCGTTCGAATATGCATCGTCATACATATAAGAATAGTCGTTGTTCTCTTTCTTTACAGGGCGTGAAAAATCTCTATTAACAAGTTCTTCGCCACTAATAGGAGTATTTATGAAATCGATGGCACTCGCCCTATCTCTAATTATATTTTGTTTAACCGGCACAATGGGTTCGGGTTCAACTATAGGTTCAGGTTGAACGGGTGTAACTTCCATTGGAATAGGTGTCGGTTGACCGAAATAGTTATATCCTGTGTTTTGTGAAACGTAATTATTTTCGGCACCATACCTAAGGTTATATTCTTCCATAGGAGAAAGCGGTCTCAAATTTTCTTCAACTTGTCTTTGCCTTTCTTGGTTATGTTGGAATGTACTAAGTCCACTTTGTGAACCTAAGGTATTTAGCGTTGAATATTTGGATGCATCGATTTTTGCAGATTGATTGCCGTATTCCCTATTTGCATCACCGCTGCCGAACAAAATACTTGCACTTCTATCCGCCCTATCTCTTTGTCTATCTTGTTCGCTCGTCAAAGCCGAGAACAAATCACCCTTTACTCCGCTTACGTTTAAAACGCCATCGTTTACGTAATCTTCTTGGTTAGAATATCCGTAATAATCGTCGCTTGCTACGTATTCGCCATCGTCGTTTTTAAAAACGTTGTTGGTTTTAAGAGTGCGTGTAGGGACAACCGTTTTTGCTTCGCTAACATTGCTCTTCTTTTTGCCCTTGCCGGCTTCCAAAAGGAAGGGAAAGTCGGATCGTAGCCAT
>JAZNYA010000027.1:0-6679 GCA_045594145.1 Candidatus Stercoripulliclostridium sp.
GCTACGATCCGACTTTAACGCGTCTAACGAGAGTTTCTACTGCATCAAAAGCCTTTCTATCTTTACCAATACTAAACGCACCACCACCAATGTGAACATCGGTTAGTTGTAGTATCCTAAAGTCCCTATCGGTATAGAAGGTATATACGCCGTCTTCCATAACGGGAGTTAGGGGAGAGCCGATATATTCCTTACTTTCTACTATTCTAATGTTTTGCTTGTAGGCAATAACATCTATTACAACCACACCCGCAAGAGCAAGCAAGATAACACACAAAATGCTACTTACTATGGCTAATGCAGTTTTACCTTTTCCACTTCTTCTCAATGCCATAACGCACTCCTTAATGATTTTTATGTAATAATAGTATATTATTAATCGGCTTTTTGTCAATAAGCAAAACATTAATAAATAGTAAAAAAATAAGGACAATCTTTAGATTGCCCTTAATTATATCTTTTCGCTCGTTTATGCCTTTTTCTTAGCAAGCTTTTCTTTTATCTCGCCAAAGAGTTCGACTATGGGAAGCTTGCCCTTTTCCGTTATTTCGCCGGCCTTAACAAGACATATCTTGGTAAGTAGCGGACCGACGATTTCATAAATCAGCGTTGCACAAAGTATTACCGTAACTATCGATTGGCTTATTGTGGCAAGAGCGGGTTCGCTCGCTACCGTTTGTGCCATACCGATTGCAACACCGGCTTGGGGAAGTAGCGTTATGCCAAGATAATTCTTAACGTTCTTGTCCGCCTTGGTAAAAAGGCCACCAAGAAATGCACCGGTATATTTGCCAAGTGAACGGAAAATGATATATACGATACCGATGACTCCGATATAAGGAATAATCGTTATATCCAGCGTTGCTCCCGATATTACGAAGAAGAGCATAAATAGCGGGGGCGTCCATCTTTCTTGACCATCCAAAATGATGACGGCATCCTTTCTTGCGTTGGTAAACGCAGCACCTACCATCATGCAAATTAGAAGAGAACTCATATGTACGCCAAGTATCTCTATTTGGCAAAGGCCTACCGCTACAAGCACGGTCGCTATCATGACGCTTAGCCTATTTGCACGGGACTTAAAGAGCTTGCAAGCAAGAGCTATAATAAGACCTAGCACGCAACCGATAGCAAGACTCAAAACGATTTCGAGAAGCGGTAAAAGTGCTACGGTTTTTGCCGTTATTTCGCCACCGCCTGCTAATACTTTGGCTATGCCAAAGCAGATTGCGAAAACTATTAGTCCTATTGCATCGTCAAAGGCAACGACGGGAAGAAGGGTTTCCGTAACCGGTCCCCTTGCTTTATATTGGCGAACAACCATAAGTGTTGCGGCGGGAGCAGTAGCCGTCGCTATTGCGGAAAGAAGCAGTATCGCAGGAGTCGTTATAAGGCTTCCGTCTATCGCTTGGACGACAAACAAACTTGCCATAACGAACGCAACGGCACAAAATGCTTGCATGAAAGTTATGGTAAGAACCTTTCCACCCAGTCTCTTTATGGCATCAAGCTTGAATTCACCACCTATCGAGAAGGCTATAAAGCCAAGTGCAACCGTCGATATAAAGCTTATATCGCTCAAGTTTTCCGCATTAAGCAAATTGATGCAGTACGGACCAACTAATACACCCGCTATCAAATATCCGGTGACGTTGGGCAAATTAAACAGCTTCATTATCCTATTTAAAATAAGCCCGAACACCATTGCGAGTGCCACACCTAATATTGCGTTCATAATATACCCCTATAATCCTTCGTAGTAATCAACGGGTATGGAAAACATTACGCCTTTGTGGGTAAGGTCCTTTACGATTTCCTTTACCGTTGCTTTAACGTGCTCCATCCTTTCGGGCTCAACGAGCATCATAAGCGTGTGTCCGGAGTCGAAGTGACGCTTGGATATCTTGGTTAAAAAGCCGAAAACAGGCACTGCTTCCAAAGAATCTTCGTGCATTGCGTTATGTACGCTTACGCTGGGAAGAACGATACCGTTTAGGCCTTCTGCATTAATTTCATGCAAAACGTGCTTGAATTCACTTTCGTTTTTAAGATTGATTACGAGTAAATGCATTTTTTAATCTCCTTCTTATTGCAAGCGAATTATAGACCTTTAACTACGTTAAGTCAAACAAATAAAGGCAATTCGAAAAAGTATTTGCTACTTGATATCATTGCGGTTGCGTGTTATAATGTGCCTATGGAAAATTTTGTTTTACTGAAAGAAAAATTCGTGTCGTCCGTAGTAAAAGCACTCGACGTTTGTGCAAAACGCCTGCCCGACGACGTTTTAACAAGACTTAGCGAAATGCGTGAAACCGAAACGTCACCTTCCGCAAAAGCCTTTTACGACAGCTACTTTGAAAACTTGGAAAAGGCTATCGCTCTCGGTCGCCCCATTTGTCAAGATACGGGCGTCGTCAATTTCTACCTTAAAGTAGGTACTCGCTTTCCGCTCATCGATAAACTGGAAGAATTGCTCACCCGAGCCGTAAAGGAAGCTACGGAAAGTATTCCGCTAAGGCATAACGCAGTAGAAACCTTTTTAGAAAAAAACACAGGCACCAATCTTGGCACGAAAATACCTTATATAGAATATGAGCTTTTGCCCAATTCCGACACTCTGGAAATGAGCGTTTACCTTGCCGGCGGTGGCTCTTCCCTTCCCGGCAGAGCAACCGTAATGGTTCCGTCCGCAGGTTATGGTGCAGTAGCGGAATTCGTAATGGACACCATGGTGAACTATGGCATTAACGCTTGTCCACCCTTGGTGGTCGGAGTCGGCATAGGCCCTTGCGTAGCAAGTTCCGCTCGCCTTGCAAAGAAGGCTACTTTACGCATTATAGGCTCCCATAATCCCATCGAAAAGGTTGCCGAATTCGAAAAAGCATTAAAGGACTCTCTCAACTCCGTCGGCATTGGTCCACAAGGACTTGGCGGTAATGAAAGCGTTATGGCTCTCCACGTTGAGAACATGGCAAGGCACCCTTCTTCCTTTGGTGTAGCAGTCGCTTTCGGTTGCTGGGCACACCGCAGGATGAATTTGACTTTTGATGGAAATCTAAACGGCGTTTGCCACACTCATAAGGGGGTTACGCTATGAAAAAAGTTCTCTCCACCCCCCTTTCCTTTGATGACGTAAAATCACTTTCCATAGGCGACGTAATATACGTTGACGGCATAATCGTTACGGCAAGAGATAGCGGTCATAAAAGAAGAGTTATAGAAAACGTAGTGCCTTCCACTTCACTGGAAGGTGGCGTCGTTTTCCACGCAGGCCCAATAACCAAGATTGTAGACGGCAAATATCAAATAGTCGCAATCGGGCCAACCACTTCCATGCGGATGGAAAAATATCAAGCCGACTTCATAAAAGAAACGGGCGTAAGGCTCGTCGTCGGCAAGGGCGGTATGGGACAAAAAACAACCGATGCTTGCAAAAAATACGGTGCCATCCATGCAGTTTTCCCCGGTGGCTCTGCCGTAGTCGGAGCATCCCAAGTGGAAGAAGTAATATCTGCCGAGTGGCTGGACCTTGGCATGCCGGAAGCTTTTTATACCCTAAAAGTAAAAGAGTTCGGTCCGCTAATCGTCTCCATCGACGTAAACGGCAACAATCTCTTTGAAGATAACAAAAAGGTCTTCAATGAAAGAAAAGCCATCGCTTTCAAAAAACTAAAAGAAATCATATAATACTATAGTGTTTGTGACGAAAGAAAAATTTAACGACTTCATATTAAAAGCCGGCCCCGTAGCTCTCTTTAGTGCTCTTACGGGTGTTCTTGGCGGAACTCTGGTCGTGTTTTATAACTACGTCGCCGACGTCATACTCCACGATTCGTTGCTCATCTATTCTATGTTTTCAAAAAGGCCGGTTTTTATTCCGCTCCTTTTCGTCGTACTTATAATTTTTGCCTTCCTTAGTTTCGTCGTTTTAAAATTTTTACCAAAAGCAAAGGGGACTATAATTCCAAGAGTCCACCCTGCTAACGCCGACGTTTCTTGGTGGCAAACGATACTCGCTAAAATATTCGGCTCGTATATTTCCTTCTTCGGCGGTCTTTCCTTGGGTGTAGAAGGCCCTGCTACCGCAATCGGCTCATCCGTAGGCACGGGTCTTTCCAAACTCATACGAAGCCGTAGACTCTCCGCAAAGGATAGCTTGGAAATTAGCCGTCTCGTTTCTCTTTCCGGCACGACTTCCGCATTGACTTCAATCTTTAATGCTCCCCTTTCCGGCATCGCTTTTGTCATAGAAGAGCTGGAGCATAAACTCAGCCTTTTGCTTGTTGTTGCCCTAACCTTTAGTGCAACCACGTCACTCTTTACGTCCTATGCACTAAGAAAACTCCTTGAACTCCCGGAAAGAATTCTTCCGCTTTCGCTCCCACAGCTCCCCGCTCATTACTTTTGGATGCTACTTCTTTCCGGCATTGCATTGGGCATTTTAGGAATTTTGTTTAGCAAACTATTAAGAACGTTTAGCGAACCAAAGTTCCTAAAAAAGATACCCGTTATCGTAAAACTTATAGTTGTATTCCTAATTACAGGTACCGTTGGAATCTTACTTACCAACATGCTTGGTGGTGGCATGTTCGTAATTAGAGAGCTGTTTACCATAAACTTCCCGTGGTGGATACTCCTTATAATGCTCGTCGTAAAATCGCTCCTTACCGCACTTGCTCTTTCTTCAAAAAGTCATGGTGGATTGCTTATGCCCACCATTGCTATAGGTGCTATCGCAGGGGCTCTCATAGGTAAGGCTTTCATTAGTGCGGGCTTGCCGGAAGAATACTATTCCTTGTTCATAGTATCGGGAGCCGTCGCCTTCTTTGGTGCAACCTACCGCACTCCCATAACGGCTATTCTTATTGCAATAGAGCTTATGGGTTCGGTAACCGGACTTGTTTCCGTTGGGCTGGAAGTAATAATCGCTTTTGTCACCGCAGAGTTAATTCTCAAAATACCATATGCTAAAATTTGGAATAAGATAAATATAAAAAGGCAAATTGGCGAGTCGTAAAATTTTATATTTTTTTAAAAACCCACTTGACACACGTAAAAAATAGCGATATACTACTAAAAAATAAATGCAAGGAAATGGTATGAGTAAAGTTTCTCTTTACAATGCAATAGCTACTCTTCCCCGTCCTAATTTTAGGGCGATAGCTATTTCTGCAATAATTACCATAATTATTTCCATTATTATTATCCCTTAGGGGATAAGATTTTGAGACGCTCGTCCGGCAAGACAATGGACAAAATAATAACTTTTTTTAAAACCACCCGTGGTGGTCTTTACTTTTGCGTTTAGAATTGTTGCTCACTGCGGTTAAATACTATATAATATTAAGGATAAAATATAGGTGCAACACCTAAAAGGAAATTATGTATAACAATTACGAAATCAAACAAATTGCAACCCGTCTTAAATATCTACGTGAAGCCCTTGACGTCAGCGTAGAAGAAGCCGCCAACGCCGCCCAAGTTAGCATCTCCGAATATCGTGATGCAGAAGCAGGCAAAGTGGACTTCACTTTTAACTTTTTGCAAAAGTTAGCCAAGCATTTCGGCGTAGATATCATACAGCTTATAACCGGCGAAACTCCCCGCCTTACCGGCTTCCAAGTGACTCGTAAGGGCGAAGGCAAGAGCCTGGAAAGAGAACACGGCTTCGAATACATCCACCGTGCCGCAATATTCAAAGATAAGAGTGCAGAACCCTTCCTTGTTACTGCAAAGTACGACCCGGAAGAAGCTAACAAACCCGTCCAAGTTTCCACCCACGACGACCAAGAATTCGACTATATATTGGAAGGAAAACTTCGTGTAACCGTAGACAACTACACCACCATCCTAACCGAAGGCGACTCCATTTACTACAATGCAAACCTTCCGCACGGCATGGTTGCATACGACGGCGATTGCAAATTCCTTGCAGTAGTTATAAAGAACTCCAAAACCCTTTCCGAAATCCATGAACTCACTTCCGTTGATAGTAGCGTAAATGGTGCCGAATACAAGGAAATCTTCCATAAATTCATCACCCCCACTCTCGATGAAAAGGGTAGACTCGTAAAATTAGACTTCCACCCCGAAGACAACTATAACTTTGGTTACGACGTCGTAGACGCCATTGCGGAAAAGACTCCCGATAAGACGGCTATGGTTTGGCTCGATAACCAAAAGAACGAAAAAATCTTCTCTTTCCGTGATATCAGCGAAGAATCCAATCGTACCGCCAACTACTTCCGTTCACTCGGTATCGGCAAGGGCGATGCTGTTATGCTCGTACTAAAGAGAAGATATCAATTCTGGTACGCAATGGTCGCTCTCCATAAGCTAGGTGCAGTAGCAGTACCCGCATCAAATCAACTTATGGCTCACGACTATGAATATCGCTTTAACACCGCTAAAATAAAGGCGGTCGTTATGGTCGGCGATGATTATATGCAAAACGAGTGTGAACAAGCACTTAAGACTTCCCCCACCGTAAAAACTCTCGTCCAAGTAGGCGGTAAAACCAGAGAAGGTTGGCACGACTTCGATTCCGAAATGTCCGCATTTACTTCCGACCTTAATAGAGTTGATACCAAGATAGACGATATCTGCCTAATGTACTTTACTTCCGGCACCGAAGGATATCCCAAAATTGCCGCTCACTCACAAAAGTACAACC
>JAZNYA010000028.1:0-5183 GCA_045594145.1 Candidatus Stercoripulliclostridium sp.
GTCGATATGTAAACGACCGGCCGTATCTATAATAACAATATCCATACCTTGGGTTTTTGCATATTCAATTGCTTCCTTGGCAATTTTAACCGGTGAAATTTGTCCCCTTTCAAATACTTCTACGCCAACCTTTTCGCCAACTACTTGTAATTGCTTGATTGCAGCGGGACGATATATGTCTCCGGCGACCAAAAGAACTTTTTTGTTATCCTTCTTAAGTAATCCGGCAAGCTTACCGCACATGGTAGTTTTACCGGCACCTTGCAAGCCACACATCATATATACCGTCGGGGGACGGTCGCCAATAGCAAGCTTTTGGTGTTTGCTACCCATTAACTCGATTAACTCTTCGTTAACTATCTTAATTACTTGTTGAGAGCTCTCCAAGCCTTTTAGAATATTTTCGCCAATTGCTTTTTCGGAAACTTTATTTATAAATTGCTTTGCAACCATAAAGTTAACGTCCGCTTCAAGCAAAGCGACACGAACTTCTCTCATTGCATTTTTGATTTCTAACTCAGTAAGAGCTCCCTTATTTTTGAGTTTAGAAAACGCATGATTTATTTTTTCTGACAAACTTCCGAATAATGCCATTATATCTCCTTGACTTCATTAAGAATATTCTTTAACTTGTCGGCTGTTTCTGTATCTACAGATACAATAACTTGCTCTATTTGGTCAATTACATTACTAATTTTCTCCACAAGCCCTAACTTTCTTTCGAATTCCAAAAGCTTTTCGGAAGAACGCTTAATAACGTCGGCTACTGCCTGTCTGGAAACGCCTTCTTCTTCCGCAATCTCTTTTAGAGAAAGGTCTTCGTCATAATAAAGGGATAGCAATCTAGTTTGATAATCAGTCAATAAACCGCCGTAATAGTCGTTCAATAAACCGATTTCAATCTTTTTTTGCATAGCACACCTGTAAAGTATTTTTCATTGACACCACAACTATACCATACAATAAAAAAGGTGTCAAGCATTTTTACTTGACACCGTGCATTTTTATCAAATTAATTATTCAAAAATTGCATCTATAAATTCTGTTGCATTAAATGGCAACAAATCATCTATTTGTTCGCCTACGCCTACGTATACTACGGGGATTTCTTGCTCTGCACTAATTGCCATAACCACGCCGCCCTTAGCTGTTCCATCAAGTTTGGTAAGTATAATACCATCAATATCAATTGCTTCGTTAAATACGTCAACTTGTTGAACGGCATTTTGACCGGTAGTAGCATCTAAAACTATATAATTTCTTCTATCGCAATCAGGTAGTTCACGAGTAATTACTCTATTGATTTTTTCAAGCTCGTTCATAAGATTCTTTTTGTTATGCAACCTTCCTGCAGTATCTACAAGTATTACGTCCGTACCTTTAGCCTTTGCAGACGATATGGCATCAAACACAACTGCTGCGGGGTCGGAACCTTCCGTGCTCTTTACAATTCTTACGCCTGCCCTATTAGCCCAAACTTCTAGTTGCTCACTTGCGGCCGCTCTAAACGTATCCGCTGCAGCTACAACAACGCTTTTTCCAGAAGAAGTAAATAGTTTTGCCAGTTTACCTATTGCGGTGGTTTTCCCAACGCCATTGACACCCGCAACCAAAATTACTAAAGGATACTCATATTCTGGAATTTCATAATCGATACTTTCCAGCATAATTCTCTTTAGCTCAACTTTTGCTTCTTCCGGAGAAGTAATTTTCTTTTCAAACACTACGTCTTTCAACTCGTCCAATATGGCATCAGTAGCAGTTACGCCCATATCGGCAGAAACCATTGCGAATTCTAGTTCTTCATAAAAATCATCATCAAGCTCTCTTGCTTTGAAAACTTCAAATATTTTTTTTCCTAAACTCTCTTTAGTTTTCTTTAGCCCGTTTTTAATTTTTGAGAAAAAACCCATGTTTACTCTCCTTGACTATTTAGGTTGTTCTTCTTTGTTTTTCTTTATTTCTGCATGCTTTTCTGCTTCTTCAAGCTTAACTCTAACAGTCTTCGATACACCCTTTTCTTGCATCGTTACACCGAATAGCGTATTACATAACTGCATTGTTGGTTTCCTGTGTGTAACAACGATAAACTGAGTATGCTTGGAGAATTTGTTTAGATATTGTGCAAATAGTCTTGCGTTTGTTTCATCAAGAGCAGCTTCTATTTCGTCCAATATACTAAACGGCATCGGGTTGAGCTTGATTATAGCAAACAAGATTGCAATAGCCGTAAGAGCTCTTTCGCCACCTGAAAGCGGAGCAAGGTTAGAAAGTTTTTTACCCGGGGGCTCTGCCATAATTTCAATACCTGCTTCTAGCACGTTAACGCCCTTTTCAAGTTCCATCTTTGCACGTCCACCGCCAAATAGTTCCTTAAATACTTCGTTAAAGTTCTCATTAATGATATTAAAGCTTGCGGTAAACTTTTCTACCATTTCAGCAGTCAACTCATTGATGATTTGAATTAGATCCTGTTCAGCTTTTTGAACGTCGTTGAATTGCTTGCTTAGGTCTTCAAATCTCTCACTTTCTTCTCTAAACTTTTCTTCTGCGAGCTCGTTAATGGGGCCAAATCTTTCTATCTTTCTTCTAATAGAATTGATTTCCGCATTAGCTTTATCCGGAACGAATTCAACGTCAATTTGGGTTGCATCAACGGTTTCGAAATATGCTTTTGCCATATCCAAATCATAACCGTAGTTTTCTTCCATACGTTGACTCATAACGGCAATTTGAGTATCTACCATTTCTAAATTGGCTTCTTCTCTTATCGCTTTTTCTTTTGTTTTATTAACGATGTCGTTTTGCTCAATTCTCTTTTGGTCAAGCTCTTTAACCAAATCGTTCATCCTGTCTTTTTCTGCTTCCAATTCTGCAAGCTCCGCATTAAGCTTATCAATTTCATCACGCTCTTTAGATTTAGAAATTAGCAGTTCGAGCTCCTTATTTAACCTTTCTAGGCGACCATTATTGAACTTTTCACGAACATCGAAATCCAAAAGCTCTTGTTCTAATATCTTGCATTCTGCCTTTAATGCCGCAATATCTTTGGTGATGGAGTCAATATCGTTCTTAAGTGCAGTTACTTCCATCATTACCGCTGTAACTTGCTTATTTAGCGATTCACGCAATTGCTTATCTTCATAGAACTTGCTCTTTAATTCCGCAATATAATCATCAGTACTGGTCTTATCTGATGAAATATTTTCTTTGTTTTCGCTTGCTACTTTTAGTAGCTTTTCGATTTCATCTATTCTCGTCAAACTACCTTCATTACCGGCAAACAACTTCTTCATTTCTGATTGATAGAAGTCAATTTCCCTGTTGCACTTGGAAATATCGCCTTCAATACGAGTAATTTCAATATTTAGTTTAGCAATTCGAGAAGTTATTACGTCGACTGCATTATGCAACTCTTTGCACTCGTTTTCACGGTCTTTGATATCTTCGGAAACAAGCTCTAAATCTTTCTTTGCTTGTCTGATTTTCTTTACAATTTCTTCCTTTTCGCTTTCTCTAGAAAGTATTCCGGAAGTCGATTTTCCTTGCGAACCACCCGTTAGTGCACCACTGGGTAAATACATATCGCCTTCTAGGGTTATGGAACGGAAAGAATATCCATATTTTTTAGATATTCTCAATGCCGTCTCTTGGTCTTCAACAACGACTGTTTTACCTAAAAGGTTTGAAATAATATTATTGTATTTAGAGTCGTATCTAATTAATTCGCTTGCAACACCGACAACACCATCTTCATCGAGAACTTTTTCTTGCTCTCTGGAAAGGTCGTTATACTTCATTGTCGTCATAGGCAAGAACGTTGCTCTACCGAGTTTATTGTTACGCAAAACTCTCATAAGGTCGGATGCATCATACTCGTTCTTTGTAACGATATTTTGCAAAGATTTTCCGAGAGCAATTTCTATCGCAAGTTGCAAATCTTTAGGAACGCTAATTAGTTCCGCAATTGTAGCAACTATCTTTTCTTCGACTTCAGGATGGTCTTTTGCATATAGCATTAGATTTTGAATGCTACCATCATAATCGTTATAGCTGTTTATATTTTCTTCTACGAGACTTTGCTTGAACTCAAGGTTTGAAATACGGGTTTGAAGATTAATCTTCTTTTGTTGCATTTCTTTGAGTTCTTCATCTGCATTAGCTTTGTTGATATTTGCAAGACGAAGTTCTTCTGATTTTTCATTTTTTTCCTTCTCAAAGACTTCTTTTTCTTTTTCGAAATCTTCTTTAATCTTCGAAACAGTATTAGAAAGTTGCTTTTTATCTTCGTATTCGTCTTTATTGGAACTTAAACCATCCAACAACATCTTTCTTTCAAGTTCTAATGAAGCAACGTCTTTGTCGATTTCCGCACTTCTAGAAAGACGGTTAACAAACATTTCATTACTTGCTTCAATGGCTTTTTCTTGTTGTTCAACAGAATATGAAATCTTGTTGTATTCCTTGTTTATTTCATCAAGTTCTATTTCTTTTAATTTAAGTTCATTGCTTTTTTCTACGGAAAGATTAAACTTTTCTTCAATCAACTTGGCCTTTTCTTCAAGCTTGATTTTATTAATTTTCCTTCCTTCCGCAATAGCAATATTATCATTTTTTGCGTACTCTACGTCCTTACTTAACGCTAGGCCTTCGCCTTCCGCCTTTTGAGCAGCAACAAGCAATTCAGTCTTTTTATCACGTAGCATGTTGGAGTATTTAGTACCATTTTCAATACCCATCATAGTTACGTTATAGTCTTGATTTAATCTCTCGAGTTCTGCAAGTTGTACGGCTAAATCATCATTAACTTTCTTTAGCTTGTTGCGGATTTTTTCACGAGTATCCGCACTGTTATCGCATTGATGCAAGAAATATGCGACTTCCAAATATTTGAGTTTTTCACGCAACGCTTTTACTTTGCAAGCATCGCTAGCTTCCTTTTCTAGTGGTCCTAACGTGGAGCTTACTTCCGTTAAAATATCGTTTATACGTGACATATCCAAACGTGCACGTTCAAGTTTACGTTCTGTTTCTACTTTTCTGGCCTTTTGGCGACTTATACCGGCAGCTTCTTCAAATATCTTTCTTCTACCTTCGGGGCTGTTTGACAAAATTTCATCGATTTTACCTTGACCAATTATACTATAACCTTCTCTTCCGATACCGGTATCACGGAAAAGGTC
>JAZNYA010000029.1:0-7756 GCA_045594145.1 Candidatus Stercoripulliclostridium sp.
GGCGGTGCCTTGTTTGCTCAAATGTTTAGTGCAATGCTACCCAAGTCCGGCGATACCGTCATGGGCGGATTTGAAATGAACGAAAGCATGATGCAAATGATGGGTGGATTTACGTTCCTACGCCTTGCAGGAATGATAGGCATGATGGGAATTAACTTCACCAAAGAGCAGTTGCTAGGCATAAATGCACAATTGAACAAAATTAAGAAAATAACCAAATAGGGAAACCTAAATAGATAAAAAGGGATGCCAGACATCCCTTTTTTTAATTTAAAAATGAAGATACGTTTTTTTGATTGCTCTCTTTTTTAGGAGAGCATTTTTTGTCTTGATGCAAGAGCAACAATTTCCCCTTGACTTAGTTGCACGTGTGCGTTATAATATATGCGTATATATAATAGCGTGCGTAATAAATTACACTTATGCGTATAAGGAAAATATGAACCAAGAAAACGAAAAGAAAGCACAAACTCCTGCTAAACAACGTAAGCCGTTAACGAAGAAGCAAAAAGTCATATTGATTTCTGTAGCTTCTGCAGTAGCGGTTGTTTTAGTTGTGGTTGGTGTTGTTCTTGGTATTATGCTCGGTGGTAAAAATGGTAATGGAGACGACTATAAAATGCCGTCCCGCAAGATACAATACGAATATTACATTGACCACGAAGATACCGTGGGATTTAAAATTAGTGATAAGTTTAGGGAAGACGTTCCGCTAACTTCTTTTACTAAAACGGAAATAATTTCCGATGGTTTCATTTCTTTATCTAACGACCTTTTACTCAAAGTAGAAGAAGGTGTAAGCGTAGGTTACTCGGCTACTTATAATTTTTCATTTAGGGGCGTAGTCATTGCCGTCGTTAACGTCATAGTAGTAGATGCGGATGAGTATATCCACACGGCAACCGACCTTATTAACGTTTCTACGACACAAGATAAAACGTATATTGTGAGAAACGATTTGGATTTAAGCGGAGTGGATGTAAATATTTCACGTTTTATAGGTTCAATTCATTTTAATCATCATCAAATTAAAAACTACAATGCTTCTAACGGCGGACTTTTCAAAGAACTAAACGGAGCAACCATAACCGGTTTGGATTTAGTAGATGTTACCGGTAGTAGCGTCATAAATGATTTTGGTAATTTTGGTGTAATCGTAGATTATGCAAGCAACGGGAAGTTGCGTTATTGCTCTGTTCAAGGTGAAATCAACGTTACTTCCACAGCGGAAGCCGACGACATTTTGTACCTAGGTGGTTTTGTCGGTTATGCAAGTGCTCTAAAGCGTAAGAATTATCTTGAAGTAGAGCCTGCCTACGTTCACCTAATATCATTTTTGAACGTAAAAGTTGCAGGAAGTGGTGATTTTAGAATTGGTGGAGTTGTCGGCGGAGTTAAAAACGCAACGTTGAACAACTTATATAACTATGGGAAAATCACGTTTGACGTTAGTGAAAGCCAAGTATCCGCCTTCAAGAACTTGTATCTTGGTGGAATAATTGGTGCTCTCACTAAAGAATACGACGTCGTCTTACAAACCTATAATTTGGACGAAAGTTCGGGCCTTTATTCGTATGGCGATTTGGACGTAGACGTTCTTGGTGGTGGCGTACATAACAATTTAAGCGTTGGCGGTATATTTGGATATTTGGAAAACCACTCCATCGTTAATTGCATTTATGGTGGAAAAATGGACGTAAATCTTACTCGTGCAACATTGAAGGCCGGTGGTATAGTTGGCGTAACGGATAATAATACCACGCTTAAAATGAACGTTCGTGGTATCATCGTAAAAGGGGAAATGAATATTTATTCGCTTTCCACCGTTTATGCCGGCGGAATAATAGGAGAAGGATATGAAACACAATATTCTTCCGTAGAGCAATCTATTGAACCGACTATCAATACCGATAAGTCTAAAGTTCAAGGCACACAAGTATCAACTTCGCACGTTGCGAACTCAAAATAAAAAAGTACTCAAAAGTAGGAGAACTGCTATGATATACAGACTTAAAGACAAGGAAAACTTCAAAAAGTTCAAGGTAGTATCGGAAAATCGCTTGAATTCTCGTGCATACTTTATACCTTTTTCCAGCCTAAAAAGTGCTCAAGAAAGCACAATTTTAAACAAGAGATACGTCTCGGATAAGGTGAAAGTACTAAACGGAGAATGGGATTTTAAATATTATCGCTCCGACAAAGAACTTCCTGCAAAATTGGATTTGGATGCCGTCGATTTTGATAAGATTCCGGTTCCGTCATGCTGGCAATTTTTAGGCTATGAACCGCCTTTTTATACCAACATTAAGTATCCGTTCTATACCGAACCCAATAAAATTACTCGCAACAAGGTTGAAGGCGATTATGAAAAAGATATAAACGGCGACACCTATGTAACCGGCGACAAACAATACAATAGCGTCGGCGTATATAGGACGAAGTTTAGCGTAGAAGACCTTGCTAAAAAGTATATTCTTTCGTTTTTAGGTGTATCCAGTAACGCCGAAGTTTATATTAACGGCAAATACGTAGGCTATTCCGAGTGCAGTCATAATACTCAAGAATACGCCGTCGATTCCTTCCTTCAAGCAGGCGAAAATGAACTCGTAGTAGTCGTTCATAAATGGTGTACCGGCTCATACTTGGAAGACCAAGATATGTTCCGCAACAATGGTATTTTCCGTGACGTATTACTATTTGTAAACGAGCCCACCTATATTTATGATTTTGAGTTTTTTGCAACCAAGCGTAACGATGCTTACGATGCAATTTTAAACGTACAAGTAGAAGATGGTGCAAATGCCAGCGTAACTGCAAGTATTACCGATAAGGGTAAAATAGTAGCAATGCGTTCCGTAATGATAACCGACAAGGCAGAAATTATGTTTGATAGCCTAAAGGTAACGGAGTGGAATGCAGAAGAACCCAAGCTTTATGATTTGACCATTACCTTGATGAAAGGCGGTAGAATAACCGAGTGCATAACTAAAAAGGTAGGATTCAAGAGTGTACAAATTGATGGCAACGTATTCAAGCTAAACGGTAAACCCATCAAAACACTTGGCGTAAATCATCACGATACCAATCCCAAGACCGGTTATTATATGACACCCGAAGATATGGAAAAGGACGTAAAACTTTGCAAAGAGTTTAACGTTAATACCGATCGTACGTCACACTATCCGCCGGACCCCATGTTCATAGAACTTTGCGATTTGTACGGATTGTACGTCATAGACGAAGCAGACATAGAAACCCATGGTCTTTCTTCCGCTAAACAAGTTTCCAAGAAAGCAAAGTGGAAAAATAGATATTGGGATAGAGTAAAGGGCATGTATATGCGTGACCGTAATGCTTGCTCAATCATCATGTGGTCGCTAGGCAACGAAGCAAGCGGTATACTTTGCCAAGATTATTGCTATAAGATGCTCAAGCCGTTAACCCTTTTGCCTATACATTATGAAGGTGCTGTAAGAACTTCTCGTGGTGGTTACGACGTATTAAGCATGATGTATCCTTCCGTTGAGAGTTGTCGTAGAATTTGTGAAGGCAAGAGTGCAAAAGTATGGGCACATCCCGCATCTATAGGTCAAGCAAAGGTAAAACCCTTCTTCCTATGCGAGTACGCACACGCAATGGGCTTAGGACCCGGTTCTCTTGAAGATTACGTAGAAGTATTCTATAAGTACGATAATATGCTTGGCGGTTGCATTTGGGAAATGGTTGACCATGCAATTTGGCATGAAGGCAAGAAATATGCTTATACGTATGGTGGTGACCATGGTGAATACGTTCATGATGGAAATTTCTGCGTAGACGGACTATTCTATCCCGATAGAACGCCTTCTACCAGTGCTTATGCCATGAAGAATAGCTATCGTCCGGTAAGGGCTAAGATAGCAGGAAACGGCATTATCGCTCTTACTAACCATAACGCCTTCCGTAATGCAAGTTATCTTACGATAAAAGGAACTTTGCTTGTTGAAGGCAACGCAATATTTAATTTTGACGTACCTTCTAACATTCCTGCCGGAGCAACAAAGACTTTCAATCTTAATTTTGAAGCTCTTGGCGGAGATATCCAAATCAACCTTGATTACTATGATGGCTCTCGCATCGTTGCATTTGAGCAACTTAGAGTTAGCGAAGCTCTAACGGAAATCAAGCGTATGGGTAGGGGAAGAAAAATTGACGTTAACACTATCGGTTCACTTGTTAAAATTGCATTTGACGGTGGCTCCATAACCTTCGATGAAAAGACCGGAGCTCTCGTTGATTATAGAGTAGGAGATACGTCTATCCTTGCAGATAGGCCGTTGAAGCAAGGCTACTATGGCAGAATGTACCCCAATATTTATCGTGCACCTACCGATAATGATAGAAACATCAAGATTTTATGGCACTTTGTCGATTATGATAAGTTGACGATTAAGAAGGAAGATTTCCATTATCAAGTATTCAGCGATAAAGTGGAAGTAAGCGTAGCGTTATCTATGCTTAACTCCAAGGGTAAAAAAGTATTTGGAATTAGGGACGTCTATACGGTTCTAAATACCGGGGTTGTAAGAGTGGAAAGCAGTCTAACTGCTAGCAAGAAGATTTTACCCATTTTGCCTAGAGTAGGTAAGATAATTGAAGTTAAACCTGAGTTCAAAGACGTCATTTATTATGGATGCGGACCTAGAGAGAATTATCCCGACTTTAAGTCTCAATCCAGGCTCGGCGTATATCGTACCACTGTTGAAGATATGGAAGAAAAGTACATTAAACCGCAAGAAAGTGGCAACCGCACCGACGTACGTTACTGTGCACTACGCAATGCAAAGGGCGAAGGCATAATGATTTTTGCCGACGTAAACCCTTTGAATTTCGGCGTAAAGCGTTATACCGACGTTGCACTTGCTAAGTGGGCTCATAGAGAAGATATCGTATATGAAGACGTCAATTATTTAGCAATCGATGGCTATATGGGTGGAATAGGAAGCAATTCTTGTGGACCGATGCCCATCGATAAATATCAACTTAAGACCAGTAGAAGTTATACCTTCAGCTTTAAAATCGTTCCTTTTGATGATTTGAGCGAAGAAATACTTTCTAACTCGTAGGAGAAGACATGAAAATTTATTGTTTAGATAGACAGACCGTTGTAAAAGATTTTTACGATTATTCCGTGTTGGATGGATTAAAAAACGCAAGGGAGTTCGATTTTACGGTATCTCGTTATGCGTATTACGTCGTGCAGTTGGTCATCAATCCGTCTTACGATAGCCGTGGAATAAAGGTCGTTACGGAAAACCTTTACGGAGAAAACAAAGAAATAGAAAAGGCTGTTACTTGTTTTAATACTCAAGGCGTAGACGTTAAGGGTAATAAATTCGATAAAAAGTTACCGCTATTAGAAGGTGAACTAAAGCCGGTATTTTTTGGCTTCGATTTTCAAAAAGCAGATTTAGGAAAGTATTATACTTTCGTTACCATCGATGACCAAAAAGTAAAGCTTAACTTTACTCTTACCGATGAACTTGTATTCAACGAAGGCTATGATAAGGGTTCTACTCTTGCTCGTCTTAATTGGTTGAACTCTACTGCGTATAGGGATAAGAAAATATTAAAGGACTACGAAGCTATAGTCGCAGAAAAAAACAGTCTTTCCTTTACCGGTAAAAAAGTATATTTTACTTCAGATGGTCTTATTGAAAACGTGGAAAGCTACTTCGGTGAATCAAACGCTCTTGAAGAAGAAGTTACTAACAAACTTTTCTCACGTCCGGTAGAACTTTATATCGAAGGTCAGAAGGTGAAATATAACAAGATAAAGCTTGCTACACGTACCAATAGGGCAACGATATCCGGTGATGGTAGAAGTGAAAAACTTAAGGTTGAAATAAACGCTAAGGCAACCTATGAAGGACTAATCAATTACGATTTAAAGATTACCGCAGAACAAGACGCCATCATCCCTAACGTAAAAATGAACTTCTACTTTGCGTCTGCGACTTATTTGTCCGGCTTAGGAAGAGAAGGCGGTAGACTAGTGGAAAACGTAGACTACAAATGGAGCCAAGAAAGACCTTGTGGTAACGTGTTTGTAGGAGACGTAAACTGTGGTGCCGTATTACGCTTTAAGAACTCTATGGAAGAAAGTTCAACGCCCATATACAACTTGTATGAAAGCACTCCGTACGTCGTTCCTAAAGAAACCTGGGACAACTATGGAGAAGGTGGAGTAACTTTGGTTCGTACGGAAGAAGGTGCAACGTTAAGTGCTTATACCGGCAAGAAAATCTTAAAAGCCGGCAGTTCTATTCACCTTTATTTTGACATTGCTCTTACTCCGTTTAAACCTATGAGCCCCAAAGAAACGTTTGGCTCATTGCTAGGTAAGGACGGCGTAGAACTAACTTATGCAAGCATGCTCGCTCGTGCAAAGCAAGACGGAGTTAAGTATTTATCACTACGAAATGCAGGCGTTCTCAATCCTTACGTAAATTATCCGTTTGATAAAGTTGAAGAACTCAAAACGCTCTCTATGGAAGCCCATAAGCATGGTATTGGTCTTGGTATCAATTATGGACTAGGCGAGATGAGTACCAGAGCAAAAGAAACTTTCGTATATAAGGCATTGGGTGATGAAATTATTTTCCGCACCGATAAAAAGACGGATACCGAAAAGGTACTTACCGATAATTTGGGCGATGGTGCGGTAGAATCCGGCAAGATTACCTTCCTGGCAGAAGGTCTGGGACAAGGTAAGGATATGAGCTATTACACTGTTCCTAGAAGCAGAATCGATAACTTCTTTGTGGAAGGCGTAAACTATTTAATTAACTATGCTGACCTTGATGCTATCAGTATGAAGAATCCTTCCATAACAAGAACTACCGTAGAGCGTGTTGCTAAGTGCATCAGAAACAAACGCACCGGAACTGGTATTTTGGAAATGGAAATCAGCAGTCGCTTTAACGAAAAGAACGGCTACGTTAACACTCTTAATGCGTACGTAAACGTTCTCCCGTTCGTAAATAAATTGTACGTCGGTAAAGGTTATGATTTGGGACGTGGACCGGATTACGTTATAACCGAAGCGAGCGGTATACTTTACGGAATTGGAGCAGAAACGCACGTTAGAGCGGGTATAACCAGAAGCTTGGTTTACGGCATGATGCCAAAATACGGCGAAGACGAAACTTATAGTAGGGCACTTGCGGACATCAATAAATTGTTTGCAGAGTTCGGCATGGAAAACGCTACGTTTAAAGGTTTCTGGGATAAGAGCAATCCATTTAAAGTCGACAATCAAAACGTTTTCTGTTCATCGTACATAAATGGTGCGGATATGATAGCTGTTTTCTATAACTCAAACAATAAGACGACCAGCTTTGAAGTAGGTATAGAAAATAAATTCGGTTATACCACTTTAGGAAAAAAGGTTAAAGCTCCGGAAATCGAAGGACTACAAACGGCTAGGAAGGTCAATTTTGGTAAGTCCATGAAGCTTAAGGCAGGTCAAGGACTAATCGTTTACGTAAAAAATAAATAGAAAATGAAAAGAGTTTCCATTATGAAAAGAGTTTCCATTTTATTAATAGTATTGATTTTGGCTGTTTCATTTGCCACTGCTTTTGCAGTAGTTGGCGATATGATGGTGCCAGATGAAATTAGCTTTACCAACTACGAAGTCGACTATGCAGACTATGCAGTTAGAGAAGATTCGGAAGATGGTTTTACGCTAACCTTTGAAGAGCCTATGACTTTT
>JAZNYA010000030.1:0-13027 GCA_045594145.1 Candidatus Stercoripulliclostridium sp.
ATACCACCGCTATAAAATATAAACCCCAAAAGCCCCCCCGGGGTTTTCCCCGGGGGTGGTTTTTGCTTTATGGCTTTATACCTTGTATGATGTCGGATTATTGCCATAAAAGAACACTAATTATGTGATTTAGGTTTCCCAAACTCTTCGTTTTAATCATTTTGCATTATTAAGTTTTTTTAGCATATTATTATATTATGCTCCAAAATATTTTATCTTTATTTGCAGGTATTGGTACTTTTTTGCTAGGCATGAAACTGGTGTCCAAAAACCTTCAACAAGTAGCGGGCGGTAAGATAGAAGGGTTGTTTAACAAAATATCCACTTCCAAACTCGTTTCCGTGGGAGTTGGGGTGGGGAGTGCTGCCGTACTGCAAAGTTCTTCTGCAACTACCGTTATTTTGGTATCTCTCGTTAATAGTGGTATAATCACTTTATTACAAGCAACCTGCATAATTATGGGTGCTAACGTAGGTACTACTTTTACTGCTCTCGTTATATCGTTTAACTACTTGCCGATAGGGGAATTCTTTGCCTTTTTGACTTTTATAGGCGTCATGCTTGTTATGGTGGATAAAAACCAAAGACTAAATTCGGTTGGGTGGATTTTAGGGAGCGTAGGGCTCATGTTTATAGGGCTTGATATCATTAAAATTTCCGCATTGGCGTTAAGCGAGTTTCCCACTTTTAATTGGCTTTTTTCGTCCATCAATAGTCCTTTTCTACTTTTAGCAATAGGTGCCGTTTTCACTTCAATAATACAAAGTTCAAGTGCTTTGACGGGAGTCGTTATAACGTTTGCACACCTTGGTATTATGCCGATTTCTTGTGCCTTCTATCTTATTATGGGTGGTAACGTAGGCTCTTGTGCTACGGCGTTAATTGCAAGTCTTGGCGGTAACTTGAACGCTAAAAGAACGGCTCTTATTAACGTACTGTTCAACGTTTTAGGAGTGGTGATTTTCCTTCCCTTCGTCATAGCTTTCGGCAAAAAGATGACGTCGTATTTTTCTAATTTTTCTCCGTCCGTCGTCATCGCTTATTTCCACGTTGCCTTCAATTTGATAACGACCGTATTGCTTCTTCCTTTCACCAAGAAATTGACGGATATAAGTATACTACTTATACCGGATAAAAAAAATAATAATATACTTGTATTGGAAGAAAAAATGTAGTACAATATATGCGAATAACTATAAATTTTCGTAGGAGTGAAAAATGGAACTAGATACTAAAAACGTAGCAAGTTTTCAAATAGACCATACCAAACTCAAATGCGGTTTGTTCGTTAGCAGAAAAGACATATACGGCTCTAACGTTATTACGACTTTCGACGTAAGGATGAAGCGTCCTTATCACGACGAAGTAATGACCACCGGTTCAGTCCATGCTCTCGAGCACCTTATTGCAACCTACCTTCGTGGCGATTCCCTTTGGGGAGATAAAATCATATACTTTGGACCTATGGGATGCCGTACCGGTTTCTATTTAATTATGGCCGGTGACCTTGATTCTCAAGATATTTTACCGCTAATAGAAAGAACTTTTGACTTTGTTTCCGACTATGAAGGTGAAATCCCCGCAGCAACGCCCAAAGAATGTGGTTTCTGCTATGATATGGATTTGGAAATGGCTAAAATAGACGCTACTATGTACTATAACGTCATCATTGCTCCAAAGAAGGAAAATCTAGTTTATCCCGTAAAGAGAGAACGCAAAAAATCCACCCCTAAAGAATAAAAAAATTGATATAAAAGGAAGTAAAAAATGGTTGACCAAAGAATCGAAAAACTAGCAAACGTACTCGTAAATTATTCTTGTAACCTACAAAAAGGCGAAAAGATTCTAATAGAAGCTCGTGGAATCGACTACGTACTCGTAAACGCAATCGTAAAAGAAGTTTATAAAGTAGGCGGACTACCCTTCGTACAAATGGAAGACAACCGTGTTACCCGTGCACTCAGACTTGGCATGACCGAAGAACTTGCTAAGTTAATGGCAAAGTACGATGGTGCTCGTATGGCAGAAATGGATGCTTATATTGGTATTCGTGGCGGTAACAACTGCTATGAACTAAGCGACGTAGACCCCGAAATCATGAACGTTTACAGCCGTTATTATAGCCACCCCGTTCATCATGAACTAAGAGTTGCAAAGACCAAGTGGGTTGTTCTTCGTTATCCGAACGAAGGTATGGCAGAGCAAGCTCGCATGTCTACCGATGCTTTTGAAGATTTCTACTTTAACGTATGCAATCTCGACTATGCAAAGATGGATAAAGCTATGGATGCACTCAAGGACCTTCTTGATAGAACCGATAAAGTTCGTCTTACTGCAGTTGATACCGACCTTACCTTTAGCATTAAGGGTATCGGCTCTAAAAAGTGTGCAGGCCACATGAATATTCCGGATGGCGAAGTATATTCTGCTCCCGTAAAGAATTCCGTAAACGGATACATCCACTATAACGCTCCCAGCGTAGAAAACGGCATCGAATTCAAAGACGTTCGCCTAGAGTTCAAAGATGGTAAAATCATCAATGCAACCGCAAACGATACCGCAGCGGTTAACGCAATTTTTGATACCGATGAAGGTGCTCGTTACGTTGGCGAATTCGCACTAGGCGTTAACCCCTATATTAATAACCCCATGGGCGACATCCTTTTTGATGAAAAGATAGCCGGCTCCATCCACTTTACCCCCGGCAGTTGCTATGATGATTGCGATAACGGCAACGTTAGTGCAGTTCACTGGGACTTGGTTCTCATCCAAACCCCCGAGTACGGCGGTGGCGAAATCTACTTTGACGACGTTCTAATTCGTAAAGACGGCAGATTCGTTATACCCGAACTCGAATGCCTTAACCCTGAAAATCTAAAATAATGAAAGAAAGACAAAAGACTGACGACCTTAAAAATTTCGTTCCGGAAAAACCGAACAAATTCTTGTATCCCTTGCTTATTTTCGTAGGCAGGATACTCGGCAAGATTTGGATTAATGCAAAATTCAAAAAAGACCCTGCAATCAAAGGACGTAAGGGACCTTTTGTGTGCATAGGCACGCACTCTTGCATAATGGACGTTGCAATGATGATGCTCACCATGAGCCCTACGTCGCTTAACATTGTTTGTGGCCGTGACGTAATGACTTGGAACGTACTCAAGCCCTTTGCTAAGGCGATTGGTCTTTTGCCCATAAACCAATTTGAAATGGACCTTGCTTCTATTCGCTCAATGAAGAGAGCAGTAGACAAGGGATGCTCGCTCGCTCTTTTCCCGGAAGGAAAGTTTACCCTTGATGGTAGGGGAATGTATTATATTCCGGAAAGCCTTGCAAAATTATTAAAACTTTTGAAAGCCGACGTAGTATTCTGCCACAATAACGGCGGATATTGTGCTCGTCCACGTTGGTATAGCGGGTTCAAGTATGGCACGGTTCTAAACGAAAGCACGCTTCTTTTCACCAAAGAACAACTTGCAGAACTAAGCGACAAAGAAATATACGCTGTACTCAAAGAAAAGTTTAAGTTTAACGATTGCTTGTATCAAAGGGAAAACAACCTTCGCTTTAAGGCAAAAAATCCTGCGGAAGGACTCCACTATATTCTTTATAAGTGCCCTAAGTGCGGAGCAGAGTATGAAAACGTAAGTGACGCTCATTATCTAACTTGCGAGCATTGCGGAAACAAGGTGGAATACACCGAATACGGCGAACTCATCCCCCAAGGCGACTCCGTAACGTTTGAGCGTATAGACCTTTGGTACGAATACGAAAGGGAAGAAGTAAGAAAGGAAATCGAAGCCGAAGACTTCGAAATGCGTCACGAAGTAGTATGGGAACAAGCTGATGAAAACCACAATTACGTAGAACTCGGTTCCGGCGAATTCTATCTTAACCACGAATTCATAGGATTTAAGGGGAACCGTTACGATAATGGTGAAGAAGTCGTAATCCAAGTACCAATCTTAAAGCAACCGACCATCGTGCACAAAAATTCCGAAGCGATAGACCTTACTATTGATACAGTGGTAAACAGGTTCTACTTTAGGGACGTAAAATACTCTTGCAAGTATAATATCGCTGTTGAAGAATTATATAGAAAGCACAAAGGCTTACCCCTATAATAGTAAAATACGGGATATCCCGTCTTATAAAGTAAATCTTAAAAAGGAAGAGAAAGTATGTTCAAAAAGTATGCTGATGAAACAATGGAATTCATCAAGAAAATCGAAGCAGACGGCCCACGTCTACCTGGTAGTGATGAAGAAAAGCTCGCTTGCAAAAACATCCAACAAGAGATAAAAGATAGAGTTGGACTAGATACCAAAACCGAAGACTTTACCTTTGCTATTAGAGCAAGTATCGGTGGCATTTGCTATCTTGGTTATGCAGGCCTTCTAGCAATGCTAATTTATTACATAGGCGGAATTTACGGCACTATACTTGCAGGTTTTGCTTTTTGCTGTATAATGCTTTTCGTAGCACTACAAGTTATTCGTTATACCGGCACTTTCGACCTTATGTTCAAGCACGGCAAGTCTTCTAATATTATAACGGAACTGCCCCCGGTAAACAATGGCGAAACCAAATTCACTGTATATCTTGGAGCTCACTATGATAGCAGTTGGTGCTGGAAACTTTCATTAAAGAATCCCAAAACGGCTATTCCGAAGACCGCATACGGCATTTTGGGTGCAATCGCAATGATAGGCATTAGCGTACTCCGTGCAGTAAATTACTTTGTAGTAATAGGCGGAAGAGCAGACTATATCATTGATATTTGCACTATGGTTATACCGATTGCAATCATCCCCGGACTATATTTTATTACCCAATACGTAAGTGGCGATAAGACAATCGCAAGCCCCGGAGCAATGGATAATCTAAGTGGTATCGGTTCCAATATGATGATAATGAAATACTTCAAGGAACACCCCGAAGATATGCCTGAAGGTATGCGTTTAGTATATCTTGGATTTGGTGCAGAAGAAGCTAGCTTGAAGGGAAGCCTAGACTACGTTAAGAGACACGGCGATGAAATGAAAGACGGACATAGCTACGTTTTGAACATCGACTCTATCGCAGACCCCGACCACTTTGAAGCAATCATCGGTGACCTATTGCAAGGAACCAAGTTTGATAAAACGTTAATCGGCTACGTTCACGAAGCATATGCGGAAATGGGAATAAAAGCCAAGTCTATTTATAATCCCGTAGGCGGATGCGATTCTACTCCTTTCTGCAACGAAGATATTCCTACCGTAACCATCGCCGCACAAAATCCCACGACCACTTATTACTATCACACCATGCATGATAAGTCGGAAAGATTTACTACCGATACGTTAGATAAGGGCTTGACCGTAATCTATAAAGTAATTAAGAAGATAGCGGAAGCAGAAAACAATAAGTAATAATAATCCAAAATTAAGCCCCGATTTTTCGGGGCTTTTTTGCTACTATTTATATTTTGAAATTAATGCTTTTAATTCTTTTGTCAGCTCTCTGAGCTCTCGGTTTGCTCTTCCTTCAAGCGACGTAATAAGTTTGCTGAATTCACTCGCCGTTTGTTTTAGTGCACCATAAACCGTGGAAGTATTAAAACGCTCGCTTTCTTCTTGACGGCGGGTGTTTTCTTTTTTGACCATATTTCCGGAGTAGATGCAGTCGTTGTTTATTAGGTCGTATACGGCACCGTTATAAGGTGCGATGGCGGGGATTTTATGAGCTCTATCGAGAGTTTTTGCAAAGCTTTCCGCAACGCTATCTTCACCATGGGTGACGAACACACGAGTAGGGGTTGGGATGTCCTTAATCCAACTCAAAAGATGGTCTCGGTCGGCATGGGAAGAAGTGCCTTCCAGCTTTACTATACGAGCCCTTACTTTTATGGTTTCATTAAAAAGCTTTACCGTATCGGCTCCATCAAGTAGCAATGCTCCCAGCGTTCCTTTAACTTGGTAGCCTACGAACACGATGGAACTTTCTCTTCTCCAAAGATTGTGTTTTAGGTGATGCCTTATTCTACCTGCTTCACACATGCCCGATGCAGATAATATAACTTTGGGTTCGCAACTTTGGTTTATAAGCTTGCTATCGTCTGCAGTAACGCTTACTTTTAGTCCCTTGAAGGTTATGGGGTTTATTCCTTTTCTAATTAACGCTTGAGTTTCTTCGTCACAGCAATCTTCTACGTTTTTATTGTATACGTTGGTGGCTTCTATGGCGAGCGGGCTATCTACGTAAACGGTAAAATCGGGGAAATTAGGGCATAAACCACGAGTTTTGATATCTCGCAAGAAATAGAACATTTCTTGCATTCTACCTACTGCAAACGTCGGTATTACGACGTTCCCGCCCATCGCAAAGGTTTCTTCTATGATTTTAGCAAGCGAACCTGCGTAATCGGGGTCTTTGCCGTGTAATCTATCGCCGTAGGTTGATTCCATTACGACGTAATCGGCTCTGGGAGCAGGGGATGGACAGCGTATGATAGGCTTATTTTCGTTGCCGACGTCGCCCGAAAACAATATTGTTTTGGTTATGCCGTTTTCTGTTGCGGTAACTTCAATGTAACTTGAGCCTAAAAGATGTCCTGCGTCGATAAACGTCGCTCTTATGCCGTCGGCTACGTCGATGGGCTTGTCGTAATCCACACCACGCAAATTTCTGATTATGCCTTCTGCATCCGCCTTGGTATAAAGGGGAACGTATTCCTTGTGAGAACCACGTTTTGCTTTGCGGTTACGCCACTCGGCTTCGTATTCTTGTATGTGGGCACTATCGAGAAGGAGTATTTTAGTAAGGTCTTTGGTGCCACGGGTCATGAATACTTTACCACGGTAGCCCTTTTTATAAATTAAAGGAAGCAGTCCGCTGTGGTCTATGTGGGCGTGAGTAAGCAGTATCGCATCAATGCTACTTGGGTTTACGGCAAGCGTTTGGTTTTCGTATATATCCGGTCCTTGCTCCATACCGCAGTCGATAAGAACGTTCTTATTTCCGACGTGTAGAAGATAGCAACTTCCGGTAACTTCTCTTGCTGCACCTAAAAATGTCAGTTCCATAAGCAACTCCTTTTATATTTTATATTATATCATAAATTTCTTTAATACAACCTTAAAATTTTCACACACTAAAAGGTAAGGAGATTATATTATATGCGTTCAACTGGAATTGTGAGAAGAATGGATGAATTGGGTAGAGTAGTAATACCCAAAGAACTTCGCCGAGTAATGCGAATAAAAGAAGGGGAAGAAATAGAAGTCACCCAAAAAGACGATACCCTAATTCTTAGGAAATATTCTGCTGTAAGCGAAATGTTAGATTTCCAAATGGAATATGCAATGAGCGTATATCGCACGACGGGATTTACTGCAATTATAACGGATAACGACAAGATAGTGGCTGTTAGCGGCGACCTAACGAAACTTGCCGTAGGAAGCCCTGTTTCCGAAAATCTTAGAGAAATTATAGAACGTAGAAAGATGGAAGATTATTCCGGCAGTAGTTTGATACCATTTTTTGATGGTAAGCTTGACGGAGTAAAAGGTCAAGTTGTGGTGCCTATAATAGTTAGGGGTGACATCATGGGAGCAGTGGTGTTATATTCCAAAAAACTCCCCAATGAAACGCTTGTTAAAACTGCGGAAACAGGTGCTTATTTTATAGGCTCAAGGCTATAATGAAAAGGTCGTTTGTAAAGGGAGCAACGCTTATGATGTTGGCACTTCTTGTTGCCAAAATTATAGGTGCATGCTACCGCATACCGCTAACGAATATCTTGGGAGCAGAAGGCATGGGGATATACCAAACGGTGTACCCGGTATATGCCGTTGCTTTAACCGCATCTAGCGGAGCACTTCCACTTGCAATAAGTGTTTTAGTATCCGAAAACAGAGCTAAAGGAAACCTAAAAGGCAATAGAACGCTAGTTAAGGCGTCGTTTATAATTGTAGTTACAACGGGTGTTATAATAGCACTTTTGCTTGTTTTTGGAAGTGGAATTATAGGAAGATTACAAGGGGCGGAAAGCTCTAGGATAGGTTACGTTTCCATTGCTCCCGGCATTGTTTTTGTAAGCGGTATAGCAGTGTTAAAAGGCTGGTTCCAAGGTAATGAGCAAATGTTTCCGACTGCTCTTTCTTCGCTGGTGGAAGCGGTGGTTAAGCTTGCCGTTGGGCTTTCTCTAGCCTATGCTTTGTCGGCTTATGGCGTAGCCGTGCAAGTGGGCGGAGCATTGCTAGGGGTTAGCGTGAGTGAAGCCGTTACGTTTTTAGTGCTTTTCTTCATATATAAGAGAAGGTATTCGGTAGGGCACGTCAAACTGGATTTTAGCGTGGCAAAGGAAGAGTACAAAAGTATTCTTAGGATATCGCTACCTATAACGATAGGTGGTATGATTTTTCCGTTTACTCAATTCATAGATAGTTTTTTGGTTGTCAACGTGTTAAAAAGTTCCCTTACTTCACCTGTTGCGACCGCTTATTACGGGTTGTTTTCCGGGCCGGTTAGCACGCTTATCAACTTGCCGGTATCACTTGCTCTTGCGGTAGGTGTCGCCGTCGTTCCCCATCTTTCTAAAAACAAGGAAGAACGCAATCTTGAAGCAATTAGAATTAAGACTTCCACCGCAATTAAAGTAGCGGTGTTAATAGGCGTGCCGTTCACTGCTCTTTTTGTTGTTGCTCCAAGAGAAATATTAGCGTTTCTTTATGGCTCTCTTTCTTTGGAAGAACTGTCGCTCGGAGCTGAACTTTTGAGAATTTCCGCACCTACCGTGCTACTTCTTTCCATTACTCAAATTTGCACTTCAGTTTTACAGGGGCTTAAAGATTTACGCTCCCCGATAATAAATTTAGCGGTAGGCGGAGTTATAAAACTTGTTTTAAACGTAATTCTATTGTTATTCATAGGAATTAGGGGCGTTGCTATATCCGGCTTAGTTGCATTTGCGGTTACGAGTTTATTAAACATAATGTCTACATTTAGGCTGATGGGAAAAAACTTGGATATTATTAAAAATAGTGGCGTTATTTTATTGTTCGGTGGTATAATAGGAATAAGTTTGAGCCTTGCTACGTTATTGAGACTTTCGTTCGTTTGGGTTGCGGTAATAGGTGGTGTTAGCGGTGTTGTATATCTCATAGGAGTTCTAACTTCCAAGGCTTTTTCTAAAGAAGAAATACTAAGTCTACCTTTTGGTAGCAAAATATTAAAAATTAAAAGGAATACGGGATAGCGATATGAATTCATTTACATATTTTACCGGTGAAGATTTTATCAAAAGAAAGATTGCCAATTTCGAGTGTAATATTCCGATTATTATTGATGGTATAGATGAAGAAATTTTCCCTAAAGTCAAGGAAAAACTTCTTTTCAATTTTGGCAAAAACGCCATTGCGGTCATACTTGCGGATGATGGTACGTCGGAAGAGATATCCGTGGAAAATCTTGAGTATCGCCCCCGCCTTGTAGTCAAATGTGCAGACTTTATTTATCGTGATTACTATACTTTTGGCGACCTTATTGAAATTATAAGAAGATTGCGTGACCCGGATGGTTGCCAATGGGATAGGGCACAAACTAATGAAAGTATACGAAACAACGCCATAGAAGAAGCCTATGAATTGCTCGAAGCCGTCAACCTACGAGACCGTGAGAAGATGGTAGAAGAAAGTGGCGACGTGCTTTTACAAGGTCTTTTCCATGCGTCTATTGCAGAAGAAAGTGGATTTTTTACTCCCGTTGACGTCATTAACGGCATTTGTCATAAATTAGTTTCCCGTCACACCCATATTTTTGGAGAGAATAAGGCACAAAATGCAGAAGAAGCTTTAAAGTTTTGGGAGCAAGCAAAGGCTGTCGAAAAGGGATATGGTGGATTAGAAGATAAAATCAATTCCGTACCGGTTACATTTGGTGCTTTGATGAGAGCGTATAAGGTGCAAAAAATCATTAAGAAATGTGGATTTGATTTTGATGATGCAAAGGGTGCTTTGCAAAAGGTATATGAAGAACTTGATGAAATGATGGTTGCAACGACTCCGGAAGAACAGGAAAAGGAAGCCGGCGACGTATTGTTTGCAGTGTTAAACGTTCTTCGTTTCCTAAAGGTTGACCCGGAACTAGCTCTTACCGGAACGACCAATCGTTTTATAAAGAGATTTTTGTACGTGGAAAAGAAGGCGAAGGAACTTGGCTTTGAACTTTGCCCGGAAAACATAGAACTCATGGAAAAGTACTATCAAGAAGGTAAGAAAATACTGGAATAATGGTAAAAATAGGGGATATCGAACTTAATTCGCAGTTCATCCTTCCCGCAATAGCCGGTTTTAGCGATATAGGACTAAGGGTGCTTGCGTATCGCTATGGAGCAGGGCTTTGCGTTAGCGAAATGGTGTCTGCAAAAGGGCTTGTTTACGGCTCGGAAAATACCGAGTCGCTTCTTGCTACCGACCCGAGAGAACCTATTAAAGCCGTGCAACTTTTTGGCGGAGAACCCGAATTTATAGCAAAGGCAATTTCGCTAAAAGTCATAAATAAGTTTGATATTATCGACCTTAACTTTGGTTGTCCCGTGCCTAAAATTGTAAAGAACGGAGAAGGCTCGGCCCTTATGCGTGACCCATATAGAGTGGGTATGATAGTGCATTCTGCGGTAAAAAGTGCGGGCGGTAGACCGGTTACTGCGAAAATGAGAATAGGCTTTAACGAAAATGAAATCAATTGCGTTAGGGTGGCAAAGGAGATAGAAGAAGCAGGTGCTTCTGCAATAACCGTTCATGGCAGAACGAGAGAACAGTTCTATGCCGGCAGTATAAATTTCGATGCAATCAAAGCCGTAAAAGAAGCGGTAAGTATTCCGGTTTTTGGTAATGGCGACGTTACTTCAAAGGCTAAAGCAGACGAAATGTTTTTTAAAACCGGTGTTGATGGAATAGCCGTTGCTCGTGGGGCTGTGGGCAGACCATATATTTTTACTGAACTTCAAGGAAGGGTTCCCGAATATGACGTTACGGAACTCGTAAAAGAGCATTTTGCACTTTTAGAAAGCGTAATGCCGGAGCGTGTTGCCGTAAACTGCATAAAGAAGCACGTAGCAGGTTATACATATGGACTGCGTGGCGGAAAGGAAATAAAAGTTAAGGTTTTCCAGGCGACAACAAAGGAAGACGTCCTTAACGTAGCGGAATCTTTTAAAAATCTTACCAAGTAGTTTTTTATCGTTTTTAGAGAAAAAAGGCAAAAAAATTTAATTTTTTTATATCAAATTATTGATTACACTACGGAGTAGTGTTATAATGTTTAGGCAAAAATATTTTGTATAGGAGATAACTATGAACAAGAAAACCATTAAAGACGTAGCTGTAAAAGGCAAAAAATGTTTAGTTCGTGTTGACCTTAACGTTCCTATGAAAGGTGGCGTTATCACCGACGAAAACCGTATTAACGGTGCACTCCCCACCATCAAGTATTTGATGGACCAAGGTGCAAAAGTTATCCTTTGCTCTCACCTTGGCAGACCCTACAACATCTTCAACGACAAAATTAAGAAGCTTAAACCCGAAGACGAAAACAAGTCTCGTGAAGAACTCGTTGCACTCACTCTCAAAAAGTGCTCTCTTGCTCCCGTTGCTGCAAGACTAAACGAACTTCTTGATAATAAAGTTACCTTCGCTACCGATGTTATCGGCGAATCTGCAAAGAACGCAGTTGCTAACCTTAAGGACGGCGAAGTAGTACTTCTTGAAAACCTACGTTTCCACCAAGAAGAAACCAAGAACGACGAAACTTTCTGCAAGGCTCTTGCTGAGTTCTGCGAAATTTATGTTAACGACGCTTTCGGAACCGCTCACCGTGCTCACGCTTCCACCGCAGGTATCGCTCAATACGGCCTTTGCGAAGAAGCTGTTGCAGGTTTCCTAATCGGTAAAGAACTCGACGTTATGGGCGGAGCACTAGAAACTCCTGTTCGTCCCTTCGTTGCTATCCTTGGTGGTGCAAAAGTTAGCGATAAGATTGGCGTTATCAACAACCTACTAGAAAAAGTTGACACCCTTATTATCGGTGGTGCAATGGCTTATACCTTCTTTAAGGCAAAGGGCTACGGCGTAGGAACCAGCCTTTGCGAACTCGATAAGGTTGACCTTGCTAAAGAACTAATCGCTAAAGCAGAAGCAAAAGGCGTTAACATGCTCCTTCCCGTTGATACCGTAGTAGCAAGCGACTTCCCCAACCCCATCGATGCAGAAATCGCAGTTGAAATCGTTGCATCCGACTCCATACCGGATGACAAGATGGGCCTTGATATCGGCGAAAAGACTCGTGCTCTTTATGCAGATGCAGTTAAGAGTGCAAAAACCGTTATCTGGAACGGACCTATGGGTGTTTTTGAAAATCCCATTCTTGCAAAGGGTACCATCGCTGTTGCTAGTGCACTAGCAGAAACCGATGCAACCACCATTATCGGTGGCGGTGATAGTGCAGCTGCTGTAAAGCAACTTGGTTATGCAGATAAGATGAGCCACATCTCTACCGGTGGCGGTGCTTCTCTGGAATTCCTAGAAGGCCTAGAACTACCCGGTGTTGCATGCTTGAACAACAAATAACAATATAAAACAAATATCCAAAAAAGGAGATTAACATAATGAAAAGACCTATTATCGCAGGTAACTGGAAAATGAACAACACCAACGCAACCACCAAGACTCTTCTTGCTGAAATTGCTCCTTTGGTAGCAGATGCAAAGTGTGAAGTAGTAGTTTGCGTTCCTTATACCAATATCGACACCGCTAGAAAGGCTATCCGTGGTACCAAAATTAAGCTTGGTGCACAAAACGTTGCATGGGCTCCCAAGGGTGCTTATACCGGAGAAATTTCCGCAGAAATGCTCAAAGAACTCAAGGTTGAATACGTTATTATCGGACACAGCGAACGCCGTCAATACTTTGGTGAAACCGACCAAAGCGTTAACGCAAGAGTTAAGGCTGCTCTCGAAGCAGGTCTTAAACCCATCATTTGCGTA
>JAZNYA010000031.1:0-2499 GCA_045594145.1 Candidatus Stercoripulliclostridium sp.
TAAGGCACAAGGCAAGACTGTAGCAGAAATTAAGGCTATCATCGCTGCTCTACACGAAGCCAACCCCATGATGGGACACCGTGGTTGCCGTCTATCCGTAACCTATCCTGAAATCGCAAAAATGCAAACCAAGGCTGTTATCCGTGCAGCTATCAACGTAAGCAAGAACCATGCTGACTGGAACCTTGTTCCCGAAATCATGATTCCCCTAGTAGGCGACGTTAAGGAACTCGAATTCGTTAAGAAGATAGTAGTTGCAACTGCTGATGAAGAAATCGCTCTTGCAGGTGCAAATCTCAAGTACCAAGTAGGTACCATGATAGAAATCCCCCGTGCATGTATCACTGCTGATGAAATCGCAAAGAGTGCTGACTTCTTCTGCTTCGGTACCAACGACCTAACCCAGATGACCTTCGGTTTCAGCCGTGACGACGCAGGTAAGTTCCTAGATTCTTACTACATGTCCAAGATTTACGAAAACGACCCCTTCGCAAAACTTGATAGAAACGGCGTTGGCAAACTCATGGACATCGCAGTTGACCTTGGTAAGAAGAACAACGACCATTTGCATTGCGGTATCTGTGGCGAACATGGTGGCGACCCCGCTTCCGTAGAATTCTGCCACATCATCGGACTTGACTACGTATCATGCTCTCCCTATAGAGTCCCGATAGCACGTCTTGCAGCCGCTCAAGCAGCAATTAACAATAAATAGTCAACGATAAACTTAAAAAGAAGCACGTCGTAATAACGGCGTGCTTTTTATTTCCAAAAATTATATATAAATTATATAGATATATAAAAATTGCATCTTGAAAATACGTATAACGTATGATATAATATTCATATTAAACTCGGAAGGAGAGATTGTTATGTCTACTAAAGTAGTATCACAAGGCAGTTCCATTAAGAAAAAACTCAAAAAATGGGAAATTGCTTTAATCGTTATTGCTCTAATTATCGCCTTAATCGGCGGTGGATTATTGTATCTTTTCTGGGACGTAATTTTTAGCAAAGCAACCACTTCTGACTTAGGTCAATATCCCGAAAAATTCGGTGTGTTTGCTGCAGCGGAAAATGCAAGTCTATATAAAGATTACTCAGACCACCTTGCCCAATTTGAAGATGAGATTCAAGCAGGTATGGCTGCTGATGCAACCGATGAAGAAAAGGTACTTGCAGCATACATTATTTATAGAGTAGCTTGTTTATCTAACTCAACGGCTCCAGAAAAAGCTAAGTATACGACCGGTGGTGGTACCGCTACGGGTATTTTGGAAATGGATGGTTCCAGTATTGAAGTAAGCGGTGGTATGAACATGACTTCCACTTATTACGACATCCTTTATCCCCATAACACTCCTGCCCAAGTAGGTCAATTATATGATGGCACTTATGGACTATATACCGCTAAAGAAGAATACACCCAAGTTCCCAAGGGTGCCATCAGTGCTAGCCAAGAAGGCCTTGCAAGCATAGGTGAAATTCTCATTAACGGACTTCTTCCCTTTGCTAGAAGGGGAATAGATACTCCCGATACTAGCATCGTTTGGAACGGCGACTCCAAGAGCAGTGTAATTACTCCCGATGGCGTTACCGGCAAGTTCTCGGATAATAAGAGTGCTTATACCATTAAGAGTGCAGAACAAGTTAAAGAAGAAGCTAAGTATCTACGTCCTTATGGCGATGATTGGTACGATGAATATGGTCTAGATTCTCACGACATTTCTACCCACATTATCAACACCGATACTATCATTCCTTCAAGCGTTAAGATTGAAGAATTCTATGGCGAAGATATTAATGGTAAACTTATGAAGTGCTATGCTGTTGATTTCGAAATCGATACCGAAACCAATCGTGGTACCGAAAAGAGTGCAACTTACTATGCAGAACAACTTTACCTTGCAAACGCTCCCTTGGATTTCTTGGAGAACCTAGGTGGCTACAAACTATATTATAGTGAACTCAAGGTTAGAATGACTTTGTTTGAAAACGGATATATGCGTACTTGGGAAACCGATGAAACTTGGATTATGTCCGCTAATATCGATATCGTAAGTGCAACTTGTACTCTAACTTCCAAAAACTTCAGTGACGAAGCATACTGCTACGACCACGATACTATTATGCAAGGCTTCGTAAATCGTTGGATAGGCGATAGCGAAAACTTGAATATGCCCATGGAAGAACTACCTTTCTACGATATGCTCAAAGATTACGAAAAGCAAGCATACGGTAGCTATCGTTAAGCCGGGTGAAAAAATGATAAAATACACGTTCAAAGTAGAAGGCTTGCATTGTGAAAAATGTGAAGCTAAAGTAAACGCAGGTATAAAATCGACAGTGCCTGTAAAAAGCGTAACTTCATCTCACGTCGACGGTGAAACAATAGTTGTTTGCAAAGAAAACGTCAACGTAACCGAAATTAAAAAGGTTATAGTAGGACTTGGACACAAGATATTGGATACAAAGACGGAAGAAGGAAAGGAAGAAAAG
>JAZNYA010000032.1:0-6932 GCA_045594145.1 Candidatus Stercoripulliclostridium sp.
CATGGCTACGATCCGACTTCACCCCTTTTTATTTATATTTTCGCTTTAATTTAAGGATTTAATATCAAAAATATAAATTTAATTTGGTTTCCACGGATGGAAACAGGAGGAAAAATGAAAGATAGTAGAATTTTTAAGACAGTTATCGGTGGTCGTGAAGTTAGTGCCGAAATAGGTGGATACTGCTCACACAGCAACGGAGAAGTTCTAATGCGTTGTGGTGACACCGTTGTTCTTACCAACGTAACCATGGCTAAATCCGCAAGAGATGGTATGGATTACTTCCCCCTTGGCGTAGATTTTGAAGAAAAAATGTATGCTGTAGGTAAGATCCCCGGTGGCTTCAAGAAGAGAGAAGGCCGTCCTGGCGATAAGGCAATCCTTACTTCACGTTTGATTGATAGACCTATTCGTCCTTTGTTCCCGAAGGGACTTTATAACGACGTTACGGTTATCGCAACCGCTCTAAGCGTGGATTACAACATCCCCCCGGAAGTTTTTGGCATGCTAGGTAGCTCAATCGCTCTTTCCGTTTCTGATATTCCTTTTAATGGACCTACGGGAAGCGTTATGGTTGGTTACGTTGATGGCGAATATATCATCAACCCAGACAGTGCTCAACGTGAAGTTTCCAGATTAAACCTTGCTCTAAGCGGAACTAAAGACGCTATCATGATGGTTGAAGCTGGTGCAAACGAACTAACTGAAGAAGAAATGCTCAATGCAATTCTTTTCGGCCATGAAGAAATTAAAAAGATAGTAGCTTGGATTGAAGAAATCCAAAAAGAAGTTGGCAAACCCAAGAAGGAAGTTGAACTTTATCACGCTCCTGCAGATATTGAAAAAGACGTTAAAGAATACGCTCAAGACAAGATTAACTACATGTTTGATACTCATGATCGCAACGTTCGTGAAGCTCGTGAAGAAGAAATCATGGCAGATATTTGGGCACACTTCGAAGACATTTATCCCGACAATAGACGTGACATCAACGACATCCTTTATGCAATGAAGAAAGAATGTGTTCGTGCTATGATAGCAGACAAGGGCATTCGTCCCGATGGTCGTGGTCTAACTGACATCCGTCCTATTTGGTGCGAAGCAGGTCTTCTTCCCAGAGTACATGGTTCAGCAGTATTTACCAGGGGACAAACCCAAGTTCTTACTACCGCAACTCTCGGCACCATTTCCGAAGCTCAAAAGCTCGAAGGCCTTGATGACGAAGTATTTAAGAGATATATTCACCACTACAACATGCCCGGATACAGCACTGGTGAAGCAAAACCCCTTCGTAGCCCCGGTAGACGTGAAATCGGTCACGGTGCACTCGCAGAACGTGCTCTAGAACCCGTTCTCCCCAGCGAAGAATTCTTCCCTTATGCAATTAGAACGGTTTCCGAAGTTATTAGCTCTAACGGCTCCACTTCTCAAGCTTCCGTATGTGGCTCTACTCTTGCTCTTATGGATGCCGGCGTACCAATTAAGGCTCCTGTCGCAGGCGTTGCTATGGGTCTAATCAAAGACGACGTTAACAACAAGCTTCATATCTTAACCGATATTCAAGGAATAGAAGACTTCTTTGGCGATATGGACTTTAAAGTAGCTGGTACTGAAGAAGGTATCACTGCTATCCAAATGGATATCAAGATTAAGGGTATTAACCGTGAAATCCTTACCCGTGCTCTTGAACAAGCAAGACAAGGTAGACTTCATATTCTAGGCAAGATGTTGGAAGTTCTTCCTGCACCCAGAAAAGAACTCAGCAAGTGGGCTCCCAAGATTGTTTCCTTCTCCATTAATCCAGATAAGATTCGTGAAGTTATCGGTAGCGGTGGCAAGACCATCAATAAGATTATTGAAGAAACAGGCGTTAAGATTGATATTAGCGATGATGGCACTATCTTTATCGCATCTAGTGATGCTGATGCTATTGCAAATGCTCGTCAAATCGTAGAAGACATCGTTCGTGAATACGAAGTAGGCGAAGAATTTGATGGCACCGTAGTAAAGATTATGGAAAACGACAAGGGCCAATTTGGTGCTAGCGTAAAGATTGCATCCAATAAGGACGGCATGATTCACATTAGCAAGCTTTCAAAAGAACGTGTAGAAAAGGTTACTGACGTTGTTAACGTAGGCGATAAGGTAAAAGTTAGAATCATTAAGATTGATGAAAAACAAAGAATCGACCTTAAACTAATCAAAAAATATTAATTCACATAAATACATTAAACGGAGGCAATATGCAATACACTCACGAAGTTGAAAAAATGTGTAAAGTACATCAGGGCCCTAACCATGGTCCCGCACCTATTCCTGAAGAAGGAAAATGGATTAAGGCTAAGCAAATTGGCGACATTAGTGGTCTAACCCACGGTGTTGGCTGGTGTGCACCCCAACAAGGTGCATGTAAGCTTACGCTTAACATTAAAGATGGTATTATCGAAGAAGCTCTTGTTGAAACTCTCGGTTGCTCCGGTATGACTCACTCTGCAGCTATGGCAGCAGAAATTCTTCCTGGCAAAACCATCCTTGAAGCTCTTAATACCGACCTTGTTTGCGATGCTATCAACACCGCAATGAGAGAACTTTTCCTACAAATCGTTTACGGAAGAAGCCAATCTGCATTTAGCGAAAACGGCCTTTCTATCGGTGCTGGTCTTGAAGACCTTGGTAAAGGACTTCGTAGCCAAATCGGTACTATGTATTCAACCAAAGAAAAGGGTGTTAGATATCTTGAAATGGCTGAAGGTTACGTAACTAGAATTGGTCTTGATGAAGATGGCGAAGTTATCGGTTATGAATTTATCCGTCTAGGTCAAATGCTTGAGCAAATCACCGTTAAAGGCGTTGCTCCCGAAGAAGCACTCAAGAAGTGCACCGGCACTTACGGCCGTTTTGCTGACGCCGTTAAGAAGATTAACCCCAGAGTAGAATAGTGGAGGTGTAATATGGAAATTAGATTTGAAGGTTTTGATAGAAGAATTGATAAAATCAACGCTTTTCTAAGTAGCATCGGCATTAAAGATTTGGCTGAAGCTAAGAGTATTTGCGACAACAAAGGTATCGATGTTGAAGCAATCGTAAAAGGCGTTCAACCCATCGCTTTCGAAAACGCAGTTTGGGCATACACCATCGGTTGTGCTAACGCAATCGTTAAGGGTGCAACTAAGGCTGCTGATGCTGCTGAAGCTATCGGTGCAGGTCTACAAGCATTCTGCGTTCCCGGTTCTGTTGCAGATACCCGTAAAGTAGGCCTTGGTCATGGCAACCTTGCAGCTAAACTTCTTCGTGAAGAAACCAAGTGCTTTGCTTTCGTAGCAGGTCACGAATCTTTCGCAGCTGCAGAAGGTGCAATCGGTATTGCTCGTTCCGCTAACAAAGTTCGTAAAGAGCCCCTAAGAGTTATCCTTAATGGTCTTGGTAAAGATGCAGCATACATCATCAGCCGTATCAATGGTTTTACCTATGTAGAAACTTCTTATAACCAATTTACTGATGAACTTACTATCGTAAGAGAAAAGGCTTATAGTAATGGTGAAAGAGCTAAGGTAAGATGTTATGGTTCTAACGACGTTAATGAAGGCGTTGCAATAATGATTAAAGAAGGCGTTGACGTTGGTATCACCGGCAACAGCACTAACCCCACTCGTTTCCAACACCCCGTAAGTGGTACTTACAAGAAGTGGTGTGTGGAAAATGGTAAAACCTACTTCAGCGTAGCATCCGGTGGCGGTACTGGTAGAACTCTTCACCCCGATAACATGGCAGCAGGCCCCGCTTCTTATGGTATGACCGATACTATGGGAAGAATGCACAGCGATGCTCAATTCGCAGGTTCTTCTTCTGTTCCCGCACACGTAGAAATGATGGCACTCATTGGTGCAGGTAACAACCCCATGGTTGGTATGACAGTTGCAGTAGCAGTTGCTATCGAAGAAGCTAACAAATAATTACACATAATATAATAAAACCCACCAGCCGGTGGGTTTTATTTATTTTAAACCGGTCATAGTCGCTATTAAAATATGCATAAAGTTAAAAAAAGAGAAGATATTTTATATTGTTGGTAAATTTAGTTGATTTTTTTTGAATTCATATATAAAATAATAAAGTAGCAATTTGCTAATGTAGCACAGTAGGTAGTGCGGTTCACTCGTAATGAACAGGTCGCCGGTTCGAGCCCGGCCATTAGCTCCAAATTGTTAGAATAGGTCTAAACAAAACGTTTAGACCTATTTTTTTATGCGTGACTATTGAAAGAAAAGCGTGTTGGTGGTATAATTATTAATATAGAGTATGAAATTCATATCTAAAAATTAGCGGTGTAGTTTTTGTTAAAAAATAAAACCACGTAGAATAATTGGAAGGGAATATGTTACTAAATTACGACAAGCAACAATTTGAAATTAACGTAAGTAAAAATCGATTAATTAAAGAATTGCTTCCTAATGAAGTAAAAGTTAATTTGACCGGAAAGGAAGAAGTAGAAAGAGCCTTAGATAATCCAATAGGGTCAAAATGCGTTGAAGAATTGGTACAAAAGGGACAGAAGGTTTGTATCATTACGAGCGATATTACACGTCCTATGCCGTCTAAAATATGCTTGCCCCCACTAGTTGAAAGGTTGAATAGGGCGGGGGTTAAAAACGAAGATATTCTAATCGTCTTTGCCCTTGGGTCCCATAGACCGCACACCGAAGAAGAAATGAGATATCTAGTCGGTGATGATATATTTGAAAGCATTGAGTGCATAGACTCAAACCCGGATAAATGTGTTAGAGTTGGGACTACTTCAAGCGGCACGGTAGTAGATATTTTTGATAGAGTTGTGAATAGTGATTTTATCATTTGTATGGGCAATATCGAATATCATTATTTTGCCGGATATAGTGGTGGAGCGAAGGCAATAATGCCTGGCGTCTCCACAAGGGAAGCTATTAGGCAAAATCATAAGATGATGGTTGAGCCGACGGCATATGCCGGCAATTTGAATAGCCCTGTTAGACTTGATATAGAAGAATCCGGTAAACTATTAGGCATAGATTATATCTTGAACGTTGTGTTAGACGAACACAAAAACATAATTTTTGCTTGTGCCGGAGACTCTGTTTTAGCCCATAGGGAAGGTTGCAAATTCTTGGATGAACTCTACTCTGTTCCCATAAAAGAAAAGGCTGATATAGTTGTTGTGAGTGCTGGCGGATACCCAAAAGACCAAAACATGTACCAAGCACAAAAAGCTCTTGATAACGCAAAACATGCCGTTAAAGATGGCGGTATTATAATTTGGCTTGCTTCCTGCAAGGAAGGTTTAGGCAGTGCCGTATTCGAAGAGTGGATGACGAAGAAAACGCCAAAGCAAATGATAGAAGACATCAAACGTGACTTTAAACTTGGTGGTCATAAAGCGGCAGCAATCTCTTTGGTCTTAGAAAAATCGAGAATATTCCTTGTTTCTGATTTGGATGAAACTCTCGTTAAAGGCATCCATTTGGAGCCATATGGTGACCTAAATACCGCATATGAAGAAGCGACAAGAATTTTAGGAAAAGATAGTTCGGTTTACGTCATGCCGTATGGTGGCTCTACGTTGCCCAAGGAGATATAATGAATTTTTCTGACCTTAGTGTGCGAAGAGCGAGCGGTATATTGGTTGCTTCACACCGTGGAGCGACCGGCTCTAATATTCCATCAAACACCTTAGAGTCTTATGCACTTGCTTTGCGTCAAGGTGCAGATATTATTGAACTTGATGTTACGAAAAGTTTGGACGGAGAGCTTTTTGCTTTCCATCCATATATGGATTTTCCGCATTTAAGAAAGATAGTTCCACTCCAACTTAAAACTGCCAACAGTATTAAAAAAATCAGATACGTTAACGACGATTTAACTAGAACACAATACGGCATACCTACGTTGGACGAAGCTCTTGACTTTTTGAAAGATAAGTGCATTATTAACGTAGATAAGTTTTGGTCTAACCCCAAGTTGATAACAGACAAATTGTCTCACCATAATATTCGAGATGGTGTAATAGTTAAGAGTTATTATTCAAAAGCAGTTATTTCACAATTGACTGAAGTCGCAAGTGATATACCTTTCATGTTGATGCTGAGAAAAGCTGATTTAGCGATTGAAGAATCGCTCCTTAGGAGTGGGGTTAATTTTGTCGGTGAAGAACTAATTTTTGCTGATGAAAATGATTATTTGGTAAGTGAAGAGCATATGGAGTTTCTAAAAAAGAATCATTTGTATGCTTGGGGCAATACCATAGTCTATAATTATAAAGACGTTATTTCTGCTGGCAAGACCGACGATAAAGCTATACTTGGTGCAGAAGACGAAGTATGGGGTTGGTTTATCAAAAAAGGATTTGACATTATTCAAACGGATTGGGTAAGAGAACTTAAAGAGTATTTAAGCTCAAAATAGGTTAGTCGGTTACTGGCTCAATTGTTTGTACAGGTTTATAGTAATAATAGAATTTTAAGTTGTGATCGATTTCGTTTTGGCAAGTTCTTACTGGACCAGGTCTATTTAATTTTGCCATAGAAACGGCACCTGCTGTATACAAAGAATAAATGGGGTCGGAAGTGATTCGTTCTATTGCGTACGTTACAAGCGTAGATACGTCAAGATGATTGCAGTTTAAAGTATATTCTTCAGCGATCCTTTCTCTAATAAAATTTCCATTTGCATCTAGCAAATATAATAGATTTTGATTGGTTACCAAAACTTCTTTGGCTCCCCAACTTTGTATAGTTTTCATTGATTGGAATAAGTCCATCGAATTCGTGACACGTTGAATTTCTTCTTGAGTAAATTTCATCAAATGAGAATAGGGGGCAAGGTTTGGAATTAAACCGTGGTCATGAAACATGACAAGATTGCGAATGGAACTAATTTGATTTAAGAAGGAAGACGCATCT
>JAZNYA010000033.1:0-2281 GCA_045594145.1 Candidatus Stercoripulliclostridium sp.
GATTTATATCGCTGCGTGTTATCCGTAATGGAGAACACGCATAGTGGCGGGGATTTTTTTATAAGGGAAGATATGGAATACCCCTTTACAATTGGGAAGAGATAGTATATAATCAATTTAGATACTAAATTTATTTTGTTAATGGAGAAGATTATGGCTCAACATCACAGTGGGGATATGTTAAGGGGACATACCGAAACCATTATCCTACGCATACTCATGGAAGGCGATTCCTATGGGTATGAAATTGCAAAAAAAATTACCGATGGCGGAAAGGGGTACGTGGACGTAAAGGATGCGACCATATATACCGCTTTCAGAAGGATGGAAGAAGAAGGTCTTCTTGCAACCTATTGGGGTGACGGAGTAGGCGGTGCAAGACGTCGCTATTACAAAATCACCGAAAAAGGCAGACGTGTTTACGACGAGAAACTAAAGGAGTGGGAAGTCGTTAACCGCATACTTAATTCGCTCATAAGGGGGGAAGAAAATGCTTGATAGATTTACTTCGTATCTTGATAGAACTTTTAAGTATTTGCCCTATACCGAAGAAGCGAACGCTCTTAGGGAAGAGATGCTTTCCGGCCTTATGGAAAGGGCGGAAGACCTTAGGGGTGAAGGCAAGACGGAAGACGAAATTTACGCTATTTGCATAGAAAGTTTGGGCGATTATACGGAAGCGATAAAAGCATTAAAAAGGAAACCGTTTGCCGTACTTAAGGATGCCAAATTCCACAGAGCGTTGCTTGGAGTGCTTTGCTTTGTTCTCGCTTGCGTAGTTGTGTATTTGGTGCTTGGCGTCACCTTTAATTACTGGGGAAAAGGGGCGATTGTAATCTTTCCCGCAATGGCTACCATACTATATTATTGCCTTAGCGGAAGCCTACTTTTAAGGAACGTAAAATTCAACCGACACCTAACGAGCGGAGTCATACTCGCAAGCATGTTTACCATATTTTTAACCATGCTGTTTTTCTTAATTTGGGCATGCGGAATAGCACCCAAATACGCTTGGGTAACCTTTACGTATATACCGCTCTTTATAGTGTTTGCTCACTTTATTGCAAGGGGTATTTTCCGCAAGAAGAAGATGCATTTCATCTCCTATGCCTTTTTGATTTTCACCCTTGTTACCGCAGTATATTTGACCGCCGGCATGGTAACGGGGCTATGGCATCCGTTATGGATACTATTCGTTGTAGCGTTGCTCGTAATAGTAATTTGGGGAGTAACGCTTGTTTCCAACAAACTCAAAAGAAAAAGCGAGTGGGGTAGAAAGTAATGAAATTTCTTAAAACTATTCTTATCATTATAATAATTCTCGGCGTACTTGCCGGCGGAATTGTTGCAATAGATTATTTTACCGGCATTGATATCGGCATATTTGATACTGCGGTTTTAAGTGAAAACAGTTATGAAGTAACCGAGCCTTATGCTAAGCTCATAATAAACTCTATGGTTAGCGATATAGAAATAGTGGCTAGCGATACGGGAACAACCAAAATCGAGACCAAAAATCGTGAAGGCTTTGCTTACGAGCACGGTCTTGACGGCGAAACCCTACGTATAGTGCAAAAGGACAACCGCAAGTGGTACCAAAAAACCGGCATTTTTTCCAAACACAACCTACTAAAAGTATACGTATCCAAGGATTTTAACGGCGACGTCATAATTGAAGGCGACAGCGGTGACGTTACTATTAACGGCATAACCGCACGCACCTTGAACGTTGAAGGCGATAGTGGGGATATAAAGATTTCCACGCTCATTGATATTGACTCTTTGGATGTTGAAAACGATACCGGCGATATCAAGATAGAAAACGTAAGCGGAGAGCAGGTAAAAGTGGAGACGGAAACGGGCGAAGTCACCCTTAATTCCATCTGCGTTTCATATTTGGGAGCAGAAGCCGATACCGGTAGCATTATGCTTAGTAGCATAAACGCCACCCAAAATCTCATTATATCCACCGATACCGGCGACGTTGATATTAAGCAAGCTTACGGCGAAAATATATCCATAAAAACCGACACCGGTGACGTCACTTTCCAAGACCTTGACGGCAAAGATATTCGCCTTGAAGCCGACACCGGCGACATTTCCGGCAACATCATTTCCCCCAAACTCTACGAAGCCCACACGTCTACCGGAAACGTAGAAGTACCACGCTCGGAAGCGGTAGAAAGTAGGTGTTATGTTAGGACGCATACGGGGGACATCAAAATTAGTTAAAACGCATTATTTTGGCGAATAGCATAGCAAAACAAAAGAGCCCGGCGGG
>JAZNYA010000034.1:0-3947 GCA_045594145.1 Candidatus Stercoripulliclostridium sp.
GGCGGTAACGACTCTATGGATACTTGCAACAAGATTAGTAAGTACCTATTGAAGTGCGGTTATGAATGCAACATCATCGGCGTTCCGAAGACCATCGATAACGACCTATACGGCACCGACCATTGCCCCGGTTATGGTAGTGCAGCGAAATACGTTGCAACCACTCTAATGGAACTCAACCTTGATGCAAAAGTATATGATAAAGGTCAAGTAGCAGTTGTAGAAATCATGGGAAGAAACGCAGGTTGGCTAACCGCTGCTGCAGCACTTGCAGATTACAAGGGACTTGGTGCAGACCTTATTTATCTACCCGAAGTTGCTTTCTCCGTAGAAAAGTTCGTTAGCGACGTTAAGGCAGTTATGGATAAGAACAACGGCAAGTGTATCGCTTGCGTATCCGAAGGTATCCGTGATAAAGATGGTAACTTCATCGTTGAAACTCTTTCTGCTGCAAAAGCAAAGGACGGCTTTGGTCACACCCAACTTGGTGGTCTTGCAGCTCAACTCGCAGACCTTATCAATCAAAAATTTGGTGTTAAAGTTCGTGGTATAGAATTCAACCTTATGCAACGTTGTGGTGCACACATCGCATCCGGTACCGATATCGAAGAAGCATTTAACGCAGGTAGAACCGCCGTTAAGGCTGCTTGTGAAGGCGAAACCGACAAGATGGTTGTATTCGAACGTGATATGAGTGACGGTACCTATAAGTGCATTTATAAGCTCATGCCCGTAGAATTTGCTGCAAACACCGAAAAGAAAGTTCCTTTGGAATGGATTAATGAAGCAGGCACCGGTCTAACTAAGGAATACGTCGAATATGCTCTCCCCTTGATTCAAGGTTCCAGCAATTCTCCCCTAGAAGACGGACTACCCAAGTTTGCAAACCTTAAGAAAGTAAGTGCTAAGAAATAATTAAATGGCAAAATTAAAGCTCAGTAAGAAAGCGATAACGCTTATTATAGTTTTCGCCATAGTAATCCTAGCTGGTGGATGTTTCGGCGTTACCTATGCCGTGTTGCATAGGCAACTCGGAACGCCTGTAATAAGCGTTAAATCTATTTCTGCTGAGCCGGATTATACCATAGATTTGGTTTGGGATGAAGTTCCTGGAGCGGAGTCGTATACGGTGGAATATAAATATGCTTTGTATCCCGAAACGACGCATACCGCATCTGGAATAGCGGGTACTTCGCTTAGCATCAAGAGAATAAAAGGCGAAGTACAGTATCGAATTAAGAGCGTTGGCAAGTATGCGTCCAACACGTCGCCTTTTAGCGATTGGGGCAAGTATGAAGTCGCTCCGCTCGAATTAGATACGTTTAGGGGCTTTATCTTTAAAATTGTAGAAGGTGAAGGGTATCAAATAGATATGGATACCTTCTATCCTGTAACCTACACCTACAAAGGGAACTCGTATGCCGTTAATTATTATGAAATAGCAGCTCATTATTCCGAAGATAACGTACCGGAAGAAGACTTGCAGTTTCAAACCTATTCCCTGCTTCAACTAGAAGAAGGAATAGAGTTTCATTTCCCAAGCGGAACGTGGGACTTTTACGTTCGTCCCGTATTATACGTAGAAATTAACGGCGTAAAAGACTACACCCAAATTGAAGGTTTGTACGAATTATACAACGAAGACATAGACTATACGATAATTAAACTAACTGTATGATTAGAGATGATTTAAGAAACATAGCCATAATAGCTCACGTAGACCACGGCAAGACGACTCTTGTTGATGCAATGCTACACCAAGGTGGCGTATTTAGAGATAATCAAGTCGTAGAAGAGTGCGTTATGGACAATAACCCGCTCGAAAGAGAGCGTGGCATCACTATACTTGCAAAAAACACTTCTTGCATGTATAAAGGCGTAAAAATAAACGTAGTAGACACTCCTGGGCACGCAGATTTCTCCGGTGAAGTAGAAAGAGTTTTAAAGATGATAAACGGAGTTGTTTTGCTTGTTGACTCCTATGAAGGACCAATGCCACAAACTAGATTCGTTCTCCAAAAAGCTTTGGAAATGAATCATAAGATTATCATTTGCATAAATAAAGTAGATAAACCCGATGCTCGTTTAGCAGAAGTATTAGACGAAGTTTACGAACTTCTAATCGACCTAAACGCAACGGATGAACAACTTGATAGCCCCATTGTATATTGCTCCGGAAGAGCAGGTACAGCATCGCTATCGGCATCTACTCCCGGTACAAATCTTGCACCGCTATTTGATGCCATTTTAGAGCACATAGACCCACCGCAAGGCGATGAAGAAGGACCTTTGCAGGTATTGGTTTCTGCTATCGATTACAATGAATACGTAGGCAGAATTGCAATAGGTAGAATAGAGCGTGGCGTTATGCAAGCAAATGGCGAAGTTGCAATTTGTAACTATCACGACGACAAGGTCTATAGGTCTAAAATTACCAATATATACCAATTCACCGGTCTTAGCAAGAGAACGGTAGAAACGGCAAAAGTAGGCGATATAGTAAGCTTTAGCGGAATAGAAAACGTAACGATAGGTGAAACCATTTGTGCACCTTTGAACGTTGAACCTATTAGCTTTGTAAAGATTTCCGAGCCCACTTTACAAATGATGTTTGCGGTTAATGATAGCCCGTTTGCCGGTAAGGAAGGCAAGTACGTTACTTCGAGACACCTTCGTGCAAGACTCTATAAAGAACTACTAAAAGACGTTTCCCTAAAGGTAGAAGACGGCGAAAGAGCAGATAGTTTCATAGTATCCGGTAGGGGAGAAATCCACCTTTCTATTCTTATAGAAAACATGCGTAGAGAGGGTTACGAATTCCAAGTATCCACTCCCAAAGTTATCAATAAGGAAATAGACGGAGTACTATGCGAACCTATTGAAAGATTGTTTGTGGACGTTCCCCAAGAGTGTGTTGGAACGGTTATGGAAAATATGGGTAAGAGACAAGGAGAACTCATAAACATGACACCCATGAATAGCCGTATAAAACTCGAGTTTGTCATACCGGAACGTGGTCTTTTAGGATACCGTTCTGACTTTTTGACGGAAACTAGGGGTGAAGGTATTATGAATAGTATATTCGAAGGATATCAGCCCTTAAAGGGTGCAATGCCCCGTCGTCAATATGGTGCTTTGGTTGCGTTTGAAACCGGTGAAGCAGTCACCTATGGACTATACAACGCACAAGGTAGGGGTGTTCTTTTCATAGAACCCGGTACTCCCGTTTATGCTGGCATGGTAGTTGGTTATTCACCTAAGCAAGAAGACATTGCAGTAAACGTATGTAAGAGAAAACACGTTACTAACATGCGTGCGGCAGGTTCGGATGAAGCATTAAGATTGGAAACCCCCAGAAAGTTCTCCCTTGAAGAATGTATCGAGTTCTTAGAGCCGGATGAGCTTTTGGAAGTAACCCCAAAGTCACTTCGCATTAGAAAACAAATTCTTTCACACGAAGAGCGTATGCGTCAAGTTATGAAAGAACGTGGTTTGAAAAAGTAACTTTTAAGAAGGAGATAGGATCATGGAAAAAATATTAGAAAACATTAAGTCTTTTCTTTCTACCGGAAACAATCTTTCCATTGTTATAGTACTAGCTGTTATAGTATTATCGCTTTTGATTGCAATTATAGCAACTTCAATCAATAATTATATACATCAAAATAACACTTCATTATAATTCGACAATATATTTAAAATCACATTATTATTCTATACTTGGTGAAATATATGAAAACAAAGGTAGTTGAAATAATAATCATTGTGTTAATTGTTTTTATGATGGGTGGAATCTTAACAAGTTTAAAAGGAAATGATTCATCTGAAACAACTGAAATAACAAGTGAATTTGAAGGTGAAATAGAATATGACACTAGTGGCTATGTAAGTGATTATCCTTATAATGAAGATAACGTTAATATCATAGGCAAAGCTAATGGAAAAAT
>JAZNYA010000035.1:0-10970 GCA_045594145.1 Candidatus Stercoripulliclostridium sp.
AAAAATCATTGTGAGCGAGTTCATCGAGCGGGGTCGTTCCGCGTTCCGAGTTCCGCGTTTGCGAAAGCGTTTGCGTTCCGCACTTGCATAGCAAGCATATTTACTTTTCCATCTTGACACGCATGCGATTATATAATAAAATATTATGTGTATGCGTATGCACGGACGTGCGAGCGGGCACGAAAATTATGATAAGTTAAAGGAACGTTATGACTGAGCTAGAAAAGAATAACTTACATATTGAAGAAGATTTGAACGCCGAAAATTGCAGTGACGTTGAAAACCAAGACGTCAGTGCGGATATGGGCGTGGAATTAGGGGAAAAAGTGGATTGCTCATCATTAGATGAAAAAAGTGCGGAATGCGGAACGCGGAACGCGGAACGCCCCCGCTACGCTCAAGCGGAAAAAGTGGAAGAAACTATTGAAGTCGGCGAAGAGAAAAAGGGTAAGAAAGTACTGGAAGACCACGAGCTTACTCACGAGCATATTGTAGGTAAGGTTGAAGAACGCCTTGAGCTTCCCAGCGACGAATCGTTCAAGAAACCTAAAACCAAAAAAGAAAAGACTAAAAAGTGGATTACTTCCATTGCTTTTATTCTATTTAATATTATCGCAGTAGGCGTTGTGCTTTTCCTTGAAATTAAGGACTCCAATTTCTTGGGCTTTGAAGATATTATGGCAAGAATAGGCGACCACTATGTGTGGCTCATTATTTTGGTGCTTGCTTTTGCAATTCACATGCTTGCCGATACCTTCGTCTTCTTTGCAATGATTAGAAAATGCGGATACGGTCACCGCTACGCACTTTCTGCAAAAGTCGCTTTCCTTGGTACCTATTACGACAACATTACCCCTTGGGCAACGGGCGGTCAACCCTTCCAAATGCACTATATGGCAAAGTCGAACATAGATACTCCCACCGCCATTACGCTACCTGTAGTTAAGCATGCAATCCGTGTTTTTGCCATGGACGGACTTGCCATTTTCTTCTTCATTTTCGCAGGAACGGAAGTCGGCGGAGTCATCCTTGCAGGCACTATAATTTGGATTATAATAACCCCGATGCTACCCTTAATCCTTATGATTTTTAGCAAAAACATACCTTTTACGCTAAAAATGACTAGGAAAATAGTGGGGCTCGGCAAAAAGCTAAGACTCGTTAAGGACTACGATAAGGCAGTAGCAAAAGCACAAGACAACGTTGACTCCTTTATTGCTGCTTTCAAGTTCCTTGGTAAGCGTAAGTCGATTATATTCATAGTCGGTTTCCTTTCCCTTGTTGACCTTTTTGCCGTTGCAACCTATCCTTATCTCATCACCCGCATGCTTGGTGGGGACGGCAACTTTGGCGAATTAATTTCCAAGGCTTTCTATACCACCTTCTCATCCGGACTAATCCCCACGCCCGGTAGCAGTGGTGCTGCGGAAGGCTCTTTTTATGCGGTATTCAATAACGTCGTTCCCGAAGGCACGCTCTTCTGGGCAGTTATAATATACAGAGTATTCACCTTCTATCTACCCATACTTTGCGGTGTAGTAATACAACTCTACGATGCAATTAGGGGTAAACGCAAAGTCAAGCTCGTCAAAAAAGAGATTACTTGGCTTTCCCAAAAAACCATAAACAACAAGTACAGATAGGCCTATGAAAAAGATTTTAACTTGCTTATTATTCATATCACTTGCCGTGGCTCTTTCGCTTACGGCTTTTTCCCTTGGGCAAACGGCTCAGGCAGAAGAAGTCACTCCCGCAACCTACTTCATAGAAACGGAAGAAGAGTTTCTCGCCTTCCATAAAAAAATGATAGTAGGTAGTTGCGGAAACGATACCTATATTTTGACGAGCGATATTTATCTTGATAGATTATACGCCGAAGGCAAAAAACTGGGCACGCCCACTTCGACGGCTACCCCCGATGACAGCACCTTTAATTCGCTTTCCTTCAAGGGAACCTTTGATGGTAGGGGACACGCTATCGTTGGTTTGAGAGAACCGCTCGCATATCTTGTTGATACTGTTGGAAGCATCAAAAACCTGCAAATTATAGGCGTTTCCAACGCAAAATATGCCGTTGCATACTGGAACAAAGGCACGATTGACGGCGTGGAAGTAGTTGGCGAAACGTCCTATGCCGGCATGACTTACCGCAACGACGGCTCCATTTTACGCTCCCTTGCAGTAGTAAACGGCAGTAATATTATTGGAGATGGTATCGTCATTTCGTATGACGGCATGGGAAATATCGGTAGTGGTGAAGACGAATCCCTTGGCTACGGAAAGAGTGGTGAAAACGAATATTTTGAAGGCACGGATATAGGTTTCTTTAACGACGGAGAATATAATTCCTACGCAGAGCTTAATTACAGCATTTTGACGGACGGCGTAAAGAGTTCCGTGGACTCCATAAACCTATTTAACACGCCACTCCTTAACGTTCCCGAAGACTTCGATTTTGCCGATTATATTGATGGAAATTATTCCGCCGAGTTCTTTAATACGAACGGGCTTACCTATTCGTTTGATAAGACCAGAGAGTCTTTTTCTCCCATCTATACGCCGAGTGCAACTCAGCCGAGTGGCGAAGGTACTAAGGTTAACCCTTACCTTATTTCCACCCCCGATGAACTCGCTTGGCTTGGTGAACTTAGCGAAGGCGAATATGCTTTGCTTACCAAAAACATCAATCTTGATGCATATGAGTTTGAAAACCACGACTACCTAATAGGTGCCTTTAGCGGTAACTTTGATGGCGGTGGAAAGAGCATTACCATGGGAGCAACCAAAGGTTCGGATTCTTTGCAAGCACGTCTATTCGGTACGATTATGGCGACTGCGAAGATAACCGACCTTAATTTAGTGGGCAGTCTTGCGATGGAAAACCGTGGTGAAATTTACGGCGTTTCCGCTCGTAATTCGGATGAATTCATAAAATATAACGCCGGTGGCTACGTCATGAGAACCGACGTGGTAGGCGAAACCTTCATAAAGGAAAACCTAAACGAAGGCATAGTTGTATACAGCCGTTTTGCAGGCGAAAGATTCCTTGGTTCCACGAGTGATGATAGTATTGTCGCAGACTGCTTCTACGATGCAAACACGGCAAGCGATAACGGTAGAGCCTTCACGGCACTTACTGCAAACATAGAAACGTCCATGGTGCTATTCGGTAGCTTTGTTGAAGCCGATATGGCTTGCGTGGACGCTAGTGGTCGTGACGATATTTTCGCAGGCGATTGGTCGTTTGGTCAAGTGACGGAAAACGTCTACGAGCCTTATGGTTGGGGATACGTTAGGGGTATAGAAGACGTAGACGTACCAATGCTAATATTCCCTGCAGACAGAATTGCATATAAGAACGTTGTAAAAATAGATAATAAGAGCGGAGAAGAAAAGTACGCAAAGAATAACGGATACGTAAGTTGTGATCTGCAAACTCTCCCCGCCGGCACGGAAACAGGCTCTTATACGCCCTTTGGCGACGGCACTAATCCCAACCTTTTCGTTGGTGCAAACGGTAATATATATGAACTTTTGCAAGGCGAAAGCGGTGGTAATACCGTCACCAACGTAAACAAAATTATAACCAACGACCTTTCCAGTGCCACCAAGAATTACCTTGCCACCAAGGAATTAAAATGGGAAGTTAAGGCGATAGAAGAAGATGAATATACGCCCTTCACCGGCTCGCACTTTGATACCACGGCATATCCAAGCAGTGTTTTCCACCTAAAGTGGAACGACGACGTCGTATATCTTGAAGCCTACCTTACCATAAATACTACGTACGTGCAGTTGCAGTACGTTTATATTTCCAAGGGTATAACCATAAATAACTTTACCCATACCCTAGACCTTGTTAATTACTATAACGGCAGGCTCGCCGACCTTGGCTATACCTTCAACGACGTATACCTACGCCTACTTGATAAGGACGGCAATTATCTTTCACTCATCAATGGTTTCGTGCCGGTTTCCGAAGAGTATTTTGATGGAAGCGAGTATACCATAGAAATAACCACTCCTTGCACCGCAGATTATACAGCAAGCGTGCAAAGACATACCATTTCTCTTTTAAAAGGGGAAATGGACTATAGAGATATTGCGGTATTGAGCAAAATCGGTGGCACAGTCGATTCCCCAGCCGTCACTTTCCAAGAAGAAGGCATAACTTTTGAAGACGATAACTTCTACTTCGACGGCTATGATTTTGCAAGCGTAACCTTCCTTGAAGTTATTAGTCGTTCGGATGCTATTTCGGGAAGCGTTATAGTAGGCGTTGATGGCGTTAGGGACGTAGGATTATATATACTTGAGCTTAACGTAAGCCAAAAGTACTTTGTAGATAAGACTATAAGCATTTCTTTTAGAGTCAAACGTAAGTTGATTGAAGTATATGCTACTATAGACGGACAAGAAGAAGTAACCCTAAATTACTACGACGCCATAGATGAAAGTAGAATTACGTATCACCTTGCCGACGGCACTCCGATTACTACGCTCGTTGGAGCGGGTTACCATACCAACTATTGGCCCGGTCAGCCTATTACTACAGGCGAAGAGTTCTATACTTTGTTCTTCGAGCTAATTGGTGATACCACACTAAACCCCAATTATGACATCCTTAAAGCCCCAGGAAGCGTCAAGATTTACGTCAATCCGGTAAAAGTCACTTTGGATGACGGAGCTTTTTCCGACCTTGAAGTTACCTTTGATGAAGCCGAGCATACGCTAATTCTTGATGAGAGCAAAATACAAAAGAATACCCTGGAAAGCGGTAAACTTGAATATTCATTAGAATATTCATATGACGGCAACGTGGCAAACGAACCCTTCAAGTTCCTAAATTCCGGCGTATATCAAATGGGCATAAAGGTAGTGCCACTCAGCACCAATTACCTTCCTTCTGATGAAGTAAGTGCAACGCTCACCATACTCAAAAAGAGAGTTGCAATTAGTGCCGGCGACTCCTACGTCAACTACGGCGAAGATGCAAGTTATAATGCGGTTATAACGGCTCTCGACGGCGTAGAACTTGCTTCCGGATATGATGCTTACATAGTGGAAAGCACGCATTATAGCCTAACTTCCGCCTATGATAAGGGCGTAACCAAGGCAGGCTCAACTCTTCCCATAACGCTCAATCTTTTGAGTTATGAAACGATAGGGGAAGACAAGGTCATTGGTAACTTTATAGTTCTTCCGTCGGCGGAAAACGGCACTCTTACCGTAGGTAAGAAAACCTATGCTTTGGATATGGTGACGGAATACGAATATACCGGCAGTGGCGTAAAACTCGACTTTAACGGCGAAGAAATCACCTTTAGCGAAGGCTATCCCAAGTATAAATACCAAACGGGCGGAGTCGCCTACGACTTTGTGGGCATGCCCAGCGAAGCTTGCGACAGCACCTTCATTTATATCGTACAACTCAAGGTGGACGAAAGCGACGAATACTACGGCACGATGGATAGAACCAAGTACCCGATGGCAGATTCCAACGGCATTATCGCAAAGACCTTCACCATTTATAAGAAGACTATTCCCGTAAGCAACCTTTACGTATTTGATGGTGGCGAAAAAGTGGCTTTGAGCGACAATATGAGCCTAATTTATGATGGCGAAGACGTCGTTATAGATATTGATAGAACGGAGTTCGTAGGCGGTGGTAACGTCAGCTTCTTCTTCCGATATCGCACCTTTGAGAGCGACGAATACGTGGAAAGCAGTGCTCCCATAAAGCTAAAAGGCGCAGTTAAAATTAGAGATATATCTCTAACCATAGATGGCGGAAGCAACTATTATACTTGGACTTCCGCTCAAACTATAACGTCTTTCGAAATTGCCCCAAGGCTCCTAAAGCTTCAACCCCTTACCGCTTTAAGCTACAAGGGATACGATTATACCTTGAGCTTTTTAACGAACAGAATTAACGCTCTCGGCTACGTTTCCGGATACGAGCCGATTGGCGATGAAGAAGTAACGTATTTCGTTTCCATACTTGGCGGAGCTACGGCAATAGCTCTTCCGGGTACCTATACTCTGCTCGTTAGCTCCCGAAACCCCAACTATACGCTTGGCGAAGACTATAGAATGGGACAAACCATAAATACTTCCCATACGACCATAGACCTAAGTAACGTAGATTTCGGCGAGTTCGAATACGGCGTGCTGAACGCAAGTGCTCCATACGTAGAAAAGGAAATGGAGTTCATGCTTGATAACAACGAAACGCTAACTCAAACCATAAAGTTTATGATTGACTTTAACTCCGGCATACAAATAAGCTCCCTTGCCCCCGGCTCCTATAACGTAACGAGAGCGGAAAGCAAGAGTGCAATCATAAACGGCGAACTAACCGACCTTATCTCCTTCGGCGTGCTAAACGGCCAAGGCAAAATTAAGATTAACCCGGTAGAAATAGCCTTCGATTACCTTAATATGCTGGAAGACGGCGTAGGCATAAAGCCGAGCTACGTATATGGTGACGAAGCACTAAAATCACTTCCCGCCACCGTCGTTAGAAATATGACTTGGGCTGTAAGCACGGGTACGACTTTCTATACCGAAACTCCCAAAATCACCGTAATCCCCAATGAAACGCCCCTTCATGCAGGCGAATATACCTTTAGTGCAAAAGCCGGCTATCAAACGAAAGACGATAGCGGTGAATTGGTGGATTGCTTTAAGATTAAATCCGACCTTACTACCTATAAGGTAGTAGTGGAAAAACGCAAAGTTTCCTATGAAGTATTGCCGGTAAGCATCTTCATAGGCGACGCTCTTCCCACCTTTAGCGTAAGATTCCCCATCTCCGCTTCTTCTCCGCTTCCCACCGATACCTTGGGTTATGAGTTCACCGTGGACGGCTTCGACGTCAATAATGCACAAGTGGGCGAATATGCCGTTATCGTAAAGGCAAAACTAAACGTCGGCGGTAAATACTTTGAAGATTACGAACTAATTAAGATAAACGAAAATGCAAAGGAACTAACCGTTTCTTACCATGAATTCGACTCCGGCCTTTCTGCGACGGGCGTAGATGCAGTCTATTCCGCCACGGAGATTTTGCCCGTCGTATTAGGTCTACCCGATGGTGCAACCGTAACTTATAGCGAACGCCCGATTAATGCCGGAGAATATGAAGTAATCGTCACGGTAAGCAAGCAAAACTATCTTGATAAAGAGTTCGTTTGCGTGGTAAATATCGCTAAGGCAACCCCCACAATCGTGCTAAACGGCGGTAGGAGTTTTGCTTATGACGTAAGGCACGTTTTGAGTGCTAGCGACGTTAACGGCTATGCACACCTAAACGGCACGACGGTAGAAGGCACTTTCTACTTTAACAAGACGAGCGGAATAGGGGAAGAAGAAACCTTGCGTTACGGCGAATATACCTATTCTGTAGGCTTCACGCCCGCAAGCTCCAACTTTAACGCAGTTGAAGACGTCGATTACGTCATGACGACCTACGTTCCCATTACCGCATATTCTTTGACGGCACTTGGTACCACGCTCACGTCAACGCTTACGAGTGAGGGCGATATAACGCTTACTTTGACGGCGGACGAAAGTGTAGCAGGGGCTTTGCATTTGCTCGTTGACGGAAGCAACACCTATTATACCGATACCCCCAACGTTTACGTATTTACCGAAAGCACGGAAGACGTATTCGTTGACGTCATGATAAGCAACGTTTCCATTTATAGCATAACAATCGACGTTGTTATAAATAGACCTTCAATAGAAGAACCCGAAACTCCCCCCATAGAAGAACCGGGTGATGAAACGCCCGGTGACGACACTCAAGGCGGAAGCGGTTCAAACGAAGGTGGCATACAAGGCGGAAGCGGTTCGGGAGAACTTGGAAGCGACACTGCACCCGGGGGTAGCGATGGTTCTAAGGACGAAGAAAAGTCCAACCTGGGACTAATAATCGGCCTAAGCGTAGGCGGTGGCGTACTCGTAATAGCCGGCGTTGTCGTGCTTGTAGTCGTACTAATGAAAAAGAAGGAAAATTAATTCCACGTGAGCGAGTGGAGCAATTTTGCATTTAATAAAGGAGCTTTATGAAAAAACTAAAGTTTTTGTCGCTAATATCTTTGATGATGCTACTGGTCGTGTTCGTGCTGGTAGCAGTTTCTTGCTCGCCATCGGGAAGCGGAGAAACTCCGTCCAATGAGATTAAGCCCACGCTAACGAAGGTGAAAGTTGTGCCTTATTTTAATGGGCATAACGGCGACGAAGAATCCCCCGTTTGCTTGGAAAAAGAAGGGGATAAGGTGGAAAACTTTAACTTGGAAATCAGCATTTCCAATCCCGATAGGAACGAAATTATCTCCTTTGATTATAACGACGTCACCTATGATAAAAGCACCTTCGCTTTGGAAAGTACGCCGTCGCTAATTGTCGTTAACAACATAATTCCCCCCGTAAAAAGCGGTGAGTTCGAAGTAAAAATTGATGAAATCAAGTACTCCAATCGTAAGGGTACGGCAACTATCATGGGGCTTAAAGATAACGTTAAAAAGGTTAGAATTCAACCGACTTTTAAGCTCACTTTGCACTATACGAGAATTGTGGGCGAAACTCCCGTTAAAAGCATAGATAACGAATTTTTATTTACCATCAATTTGCCGGAAAAGGCGATAATGAACAACACTTCGTCCACTACAAGCCAAACCGTTTACGGCATAGATGGTTATATCTTCGACGGCTGGTATACCGAAGAAAATGGTGGCGGTAAAAAGGTGGAAGAGTTTTCCCCGTATTCCTACTATAAGGATATGACCTTGTACGCCCACTATGCGAGAGCCTTCAAGTACTCGGTGGGCGAAGAGTTCGTTACCATAACGGGATTGACGGCGGAAGGTAAACGCACCGACTTTCCTATAGTAATTCCAAGCGAACTTGATGGTAAACCGGTAAGGAAAGTAGGCTACTGTGCCTTTACGGGTATTGCAAAAGATAAGACGATAATTTTACCACCTACCGTAACGGAAATAGACGACTACGCCTTTGCCGATTGCACGGGATTGCAAATTGAACTTTCATGCGTGGAAAAGATAGGCGTAATGGCGTTTGCAAACTGCGGAGAGATTATTTTGGGTGGCTCAAATAGGTTTTCCGGGAGCCGAATCGCCGAACTTCCTAATACGTTAAAAGAAATTGGCAAGTCTGCTTTTAGGGGAACTTGCTGGCTCACTCGTGCCCTTAGCCCTTACCGTGAAGCATATTTCCGCCCCGAGCTTCCCACCGTTTTAATTCCGCCTTCGGTGGAAAAAATAGGCGACAATGCCTTTGCCGGCTCCGGCTTCTATGCGGTATATTTTCACCGTGATTTGAACCTTGGTGAAGGCGATATCGGTGAAGGTATCTTCGAAGGAAGCTCCAAGCTAAACAGCATATATACGTCCTATGCCTTCTTGGAAAGCGGTGCCATTATTTCCACCGGCGGTACTTCCGGCATAAAGCATATCCCCAAAAAGACCTTCTATAACTGCACTTCGCTTGTCGGCTCCATAGCCCTTGCGAACCTAAAACTAAACGAAGGAATAGAGAGCATTGGCGAACTTGCTTTTGCTTCGTCCGGTGAAGGTATGGTCAACCTAGAGCACATATCTTTCCCCGATTCCTTGAAGGTTATCGGCACCCAAGCCTTTGCGAATACCGGTCTGCAAAGCGTAAAATTCAACGCCACCAGCAACCTGCAAACGCTGGGTGAATACTGCTTCCAAGCATCTAAGTTTGAAGAAATTACCATATATAGTTTGCGTACCTACGGCAAAGCACCTTTTTGGGGCAACACCAAACTTTCCGCCATAAATATACTTTCATCCAATCTTCCCACCTATACCGAAACGGATATGTGGGGCACGGGACTTACCCGCAAGGCGAAATTCTACGTCAAGAAGGAGCTCCTTAACTCATATAGAGCCAAGGGTAGCAGTTGGGCGGTTGATGATACCGTCGATTATATTTGTGCCTATGATTACGTGGTGACGGCAGGGGATACCAAACTCTGCTTCGAGCCGATTGACGATAGCGGTGCCTATGATGCAACTTCCAAAAACGTCAAGATAACTTCCGTCTTCAATACGACAAGGGAAATTAAAATTCCCGCAAAAGTAACTCTCGGCGACGTCGCATATGACGTCGTATCGGTGGGCAAATATTTCGTACATGACGAAGTAGGCAAGGTCGCTCTTCCCAATACGCTAAAGAGAATAGAAAACCGTGCCTTCTATACTTGCGATAGGCTCTATGACGTCGTTTGGATGAACGGTAACGTAGAGCTCGGCAAGGGTAAAAACGGCGATATCGCATTGGAATATATCGGTCAAGACGCCTTCAACGGAACTGCGATAACCTATTTCTATTCCAACCGAGCCCTAAAGGAAATCGGCAAGCAGGCCTTCCATAACTGCAAAAACCTATATACCGTCGTGCTGGACCTTGGTAGCTCCATTACGATATACGGCTCCGCCTTCTCCCAAAGTGGACTTAAAACGCTTGCAATAGGGCTGGGCGTAGAGCGTATATATGATTCGGCTTTCCAAGGAAACACCGACCTTAGCATCGTGCTTATACACCTAACCGAGCTTCCCGAGTCCAGCATAGATAATTATCCCGGACACGCCACGTCGCCCTTAGCTCACTGCGATAACCTAAGCGTCGTCTATCTCTTTAGCGACCAAGCAATGATAAACTTTACCGCATCCAAAGCCCCCAACGGCCAAAACAACGGCTGGAGTGGCATTAAGAAGAAGGACGGCATTACTTCCGCCTATGAAAAGTATGTAGGTGGGGGATGGAGTGGGGCTATTGACCAATACATCAATTAAAACGCATTATTTTGGCGAAATACATCACAAAATTAAAAGTCTCCCTTCGGTCATTTACGCTAAGTAAACTCCCGTCAGGGAGATTTTCTTTTGCTCGTCTTTCATCCAAACTAATGCGTTTTTAAG
>JAZNYA010000036.1:0-2815 GCA_045594145.1 Candidatus Stercoripulliclostridium sp.
GCCAATTCTCCTAAACAATTCTTCTGCGTTAAATAATCTTCTAACGTATACTGCAAGCACTACGCTAGGTGGTATTATACATATTATATGGTATATTGCAAACGTCAACGTTTCTTCAAGCTTAAATACGTCGCCGAATACTGCAAGCATTATTCCTATTATCATATATACGAACGATAATCCAACGTACAAAAACATGGGTTTTGCCACTTTCATGTTGTTTCTCGTTATTTCGTTGACGCTGGTCCAACTTAAGTTGGGTTTTCTCAAGTCGCTATAAAGACCTATTGCACTAAACGATAATCCGGAAATTAAGGCTTGTAACGGTAATCCTATTATCGCAACGGCATTTTTTATACCGCTTGCCAAAGGATAACCTATCGTAAGCACCATGGTAGCAACTACGGTTACTGCGGAAGCGAATATGAATTTTGCCTTGACAATATCTTTAATGGATATCGGCAAGGATTTTATCATATAAAGATTTTTTCCTTCAAGCGAAAATCCTATAAATGAAAATGGATTTCCTACCGCCATCATCAAAGAGACCATATACGTTGCCAAAGCTACCATAAAGAACTGGGGATTCATCTCTTCTTCCAAACTCATATCCGAGCTAAAGGCGGTATTCATAAAGAATACGACGACAATGGGCATAAGAGACATCAAAACTGCACTAACGAAAAGTTGTGGAGTATGCAACAAGGTCTTCCAATCTTTAAAAAGATAACTCTTAATTATCGATTTGCTCTCGTTATTGCTCGTTTTTGTTGTTTTTGCCGTTTTATATTCCCCTTCTGCTCCCCTAATGATTGCTTTTTTATAGAAATAAACGGATATTATTATCGCTATAGCCAATGCGATACATACGCCTGCAAGGTATATGATAATATTTACCGCAGAGTTTTCGCCAAACATCGCTTTCACTAAAGGATAGTTAAAGATAGTAACTTTCTTTAGGTTCACGAATATTGCTACGGCGTTGTTATCCATCACTCCGCTTTCGCCGATAGACGACGTGCCGAGTACAACCGGGAAATATATTGCAAAAAACGCCAGGTAGCCTAATGCGGAAACTATGGAAGAACCAAGAGTTTTCTTCTTTAAACTACTAACTATTAACATAACGGGTTGCGTTATTACGCTTGCAATTAGTAGCGGTAAAGCGGGAATAAGCAAAAAGTTGACTATCTCCACCAAGAAAAACGTCCAATTTACGTCATATCCGTTTGAAATTAGCACTACACCGGAAGTAGTAGCTAACGGAAGATATATTACTGCCGAAAATAGCAATTCTCCCAAATAGGTCAAACTAAATTTTGCTCCAAACGCAACTGCGTTCTCAAATGGCAAGGAATTAAGTAGCGAATTATCTTTGGAAAAATATAAGTTCGACATGAGCGAAGCAATGCCGAAAAACATTACGCTCAGTTGTGCGAGTGCAATAAATCCATATTGGAGTTCTTCCACCACGCCTGAATTTATGGCCGCAACAGTAAGCTCTATACCCATCGTTATAAGGTAGGCAAGCACGCTAATTATTCCAAATAATGCTAGCAAAACCACCCCAACGGTACCTAGCTTTTTAATCCCCCTAACCTTTTCCACCTTTTTATCACGATTTACCATCGACCTAAAGGTGTTCATTAAAAGCGTTTTAAGCAAGGTAGCATATTGAGTTAACGCAACCTTAAAATTCATTAGATACTCCCCCTATCCGTAAGTTTTAGGAAGAGTTCTTCTAGGTTTTCTTTCTTTTCCTTTAACTCTTGCATATCGCAAACGGCTATTAACTTGCCGTCGTCTATGATAGCAACTTTAGTGCATATCTTTTCTACTACTTCAAGAACGTGGGAAGAGAAAAATACCGTTTTGCCTTCGCTTGCGAGCTTAGCCATAATTTGCTTTAGGTTAAAAGCTCCTTCCGGGTCTAGTCCCGTCATAGGTTCATCAAGTATAAAAACTTCCGGTGAATGCGAAAGAGTGGCAATTAAGCTTATCTTTTGCTTCATACCGTGAGAATATGACGAAACAGACTCGTCAAGATGCGAAGACATCTCGAATATTTCGGCGTATTCCTTAATTTTTGCTTCCCTTTCTTCCTTTGCGACTTGGAAGATATCCAAAATAAAATTGACGTATTGTCTGCCTGTTAGCCCTTCATAAAGGAAATGCTCATCGGCAACGTAACCAATCTTCTTTTTGGCGTTTATCGGGTCCGATTTGACGTCTGCTCCGTTTATTACGATGCTACCTTCTTCATAATCAAGTATACCCGTAATGCACTTTATAGTCGTAGACTTACCCGCTCCGTTAGGTCCTAAAAATCCAAAGATTTCGCCGTCGGCGACGGTAAAAGAGAGATTATCAACCGCTCTTTTACCACTGCCACGATAGGTTTTTGAAAAATTTGTAATTTCTATCATTTAATCTTAGTAGTTCTTCTTTTCTACTTCGAAGTATGCTCTGGGGTGAGCACATACGGGACAAAGTTCGGGAGCTTCAACGCCAAAGTGGATGTGTCCACAGTTACGGCAACGCCATTCGCCTGCAACTTCTTTCTTGAATACAGTGCCGTTTTCTACGTTAGCTGCAAGAGCACGATAGCGTTCTTCGTGGGTCTTTTCTACTGCAGCAACGCTCCTAAACTTAGCAGCAAGTTCAACAAAACCTTCTGCTTCCGCTACTTCTGCAAATTCTTTATACATACCGGTCCATTCTTCGTTCTCACCGGCTGCAGCTGCAAGAAGGTTATCTATGGTAGAACCGATTCCGTTAAGTTCTTTGAACCATAGTTTTGCATGTTCTTTTTCAT
>JAZNYA010000037.1:0-10777 GCA_045594145.1 Candidatus Stercoripulliclostridium sp.
ACGTTCTTAACGGATTTGTGGAAAGTGTGTGTGGGTATAAACTTCCCGTAGTTGTATCTAAGCAATCAAAAATCGCCTTTATTTATGATAGACATATTGCCAAAGAAGGCTATACTTTGGACGTCAGCGTAGATAACATAATCATCAAGGCTTCTAGTGAAGTCGGTGCATTTTATGCCGTACAAAGTCTAAGACAATTAACCGGTGGCGACATAATAGATAATCCGGAGTTCTTGACGCTCCACGCTCTTTACGTCGAAGACGAACCACGTTTTAAAATTCGTTCCATATTGCTGGATGAATCAAGATATTTCCATGGTGCAGATACCGTTAAAAATCTTCTTGATATGATGGCATACCACAAGTTGAATACTTTGCATTGGCACTTGACGGATAATGGTGGCTGGAGAATAGAAATTAAGAAGTACCCAAAACTCACCGAAGTAGGAGCAATTCGCAAAGGTACTCAAACTATGGCTTGGGGCAATCGTGTAATAGATTGGACTTTGCATGAAGGATATTATACCCAACAAGAAATTAAGGAAATAATACAATATGCAGAAAGATTGCATATAAGCATAATTCCGGAAATAGATATGCCGGCACACTTTGGTGCTGCAATGGCAGCATATCCTTGGCTTTCTTGCTCGGGAAAAGAAATAGAAGTTCCCATTATTCATGGTGGAAGCCCGGATAAAAACGGTATTGGACAAATGATTGCTTGTGCCGGTAAAGAAAGCACTTTCAAGTTCATTTATGACGTTTTAGACGAAGTTTGCCAATTGTTCCCCGCTCCTTACGTACACATCGGTGGAGATGAAGCACCTAAAGGTGAGTGGAAAAAATGTCCCCATTGCCAAAAGCTCATCAAGGATTTGGGATTAAAGGACGAAGAGAACCTTCAAGGATACTTCAATAATAAAATAGCCGTTTACCTAAAGCGTAAAGGCAAGAGAATGATAGGTTGGAACGAAATTCTATCTGCAAAGAAGTTGGATAACAGCATAATTGCTCAATATTGGACTCCTAAGCGTGATATGAAGGTAGAAAACTATTTGCTTGGCGGACACGACGTCATAATTTCCAAGCATCAAGCCTTCTATTTTGATATGACTTATGCTCAAAATAATTTGAAGACAACTTATGCGTTTGAACCGGAAAAATATAATTTGAATACTGCAACCGGCGGTATTTTGGGACTTGAAGGATGTCTTTGGACGGAGTGGATACCCACCGAGCAAAGATTAAATTTCCAACTTTATCCCAGAATGCAAGCACTTGCGGAAGTAGCTTGGACTCCCAGTGAAAATAGAGATTATAAAGACTTTATTCAAAGACTAAAGAAACTCCTTCCCGTTTTGGACCGCTATGACATAGAATATTGTCCTTTGAGCATGGTAAACCAAGGGGGATTAAAGAGACTAAGGATGATGAGCGAATTCCAAAACAAAAACGCTCATGCAGAGTTCAACCGTGCTATGAGCATAAGGAAAAAGAGAAAATATCGTGCATGATTACAATTTTTTCACTCGAGTCGGAAATAACTAAGGAACAATGCTTTAATCACTTAGAGTTTCCTTTTGAGTTGGAAAAAGAATATGATTCTCTCAAAATATATTATTCGTATACACCCAAAGATTACTACGGAGACGATGCTTTTTCGCTAGCCAAAGAAGCTTTCCATGAAGCTTACGGCAACGAAGCCGTAGCGGACGAAGAAGTAATTAAAGAGTTACCACTAAAGAATCACGTCACGTTGTCGTTATCTAAAGATAAAATGCTAATAGGCACGGCACATAGGCACTCTAACGATATGGTGATAGAAGTAGGGGAGCGTGCGACCGTTGGTTTTAATAGCGTAAAGCTTAGTCCCGGAAGTTATAGCATTGTGCTTTCCGTGCACGCATTGCTTAGCGATAAAATCAATTTTAAGTTGAAGGTTGTGGCGTATGAATAAATTCAAATTCGAGTTGCATACGCATACCATACATAGTGATGGCAAATTTACGCCTAAAGAACTTGTTGAAAGTGCCAAGAAGTACGGATATTACGGCATTGCGGTAACTGACCATAATACTGCGACGGGATGTCAGGAAGCGGTGAAATGGGGTAAAGAATATGGAGTATTAGTCATCCCGGGTATAGAGTGGACTACTTTTTATGGACATGTTTTGGCTCTAGGCGGTAACAGCAAGGTTGATTGGCGTACTATAACCAAGGACAACGTGGTGGAAAAAATAAAGGAAGCTAAGCAATCCGGCGACATAGTGGGGTTAGCTCATCCATATAGAGTAGGATATCCTGTTTGTACCGGTGGAAGAAACGAGTTTCCTAAAGAGATTTTTGAAGTCATAGACTTTTATGAAGCTCTTTCTGGAGAAATAGATGACCCAACAAATATTCGTTCAATAAAAGAATACCGGGAAGTAAATAAAAAATATGGAATAAGTGCAACGTATGGAAGAGATTGGCATGCCGACGTAGATATGGAAGGAGCTCGCTACGGAGCAACGCTAATTATTTCAGAAAAGCCAAGCCTTAGCATAAAAGACGTTCTGGAACACGTTAAAGCGGGTAAAACTGCCGTGGTCTATAGGGACGAAAACATAAATATTTTGGAGGAGTAAGTATGATAACTGCACACGGCGGAGCATTGAATACGGGAAGAAATACCTACGAGTATTTTAAGGCCATGGAAAATCTTGGCATGGAAGCGATAGAAGTAGATATTCGTTCTAAAAAAGGAGAGCTATATTTAGGCCACTTGCACGTACCCTTCTTTAAAAAGAAAAGAATACCTTTGCGTTATGCTTTTGAATTTTGCAAAAAATTCAATAAGAGAATTAATTGTGATGTTAAAGAAGCCGGTTTAGTAAAGCCGGTACAGCAACTTGCCGCAGAACTAGGCATAGAGCATCTTGTGTATTTTACGGGCTCTGTTACTCCGGAAGAAGTAAAAGATTTGGGCGGATGTGATTTGTACGTTAATACTTCTTTCTACGCATCAAAATATTTGCTTACTACCGCTAATTTACCGAAGATTAAAGAATACTTGGATAGTTTTAATAGCGATAGATTAAAGGGCATTAATATCAATTATTTATTGACCAACAAAGAGCTTTGGCTAAAGGCAATGGAGTTAGGAATTGGCGTTTCGATTTTTACCGTTGATATAGAAAAAGTCCTTGGTGAAATAATAGATTTAGGATTCGATAACATAACTACTAACAAAGTTACGGCAGCATTAAAGTTTAGAGAAGAATTATAAAATTATTTGATAAAATATCGTAGTCACGTCGCCTGACTACGATATTTTAGTATCCCAAATCGGTTTTTATGGGCAAAAAGGAGTTTGGTATGAAGATAGATTTTGAAGGTGGAGCAATAGTACACTACGATGATTTTTGTTCTAGGTCGTATTATGACGTATCCAACAATCTATTAACTGCACAATTTGATGGTATGGGAGGAATTTCCAAGTATGCCGTTATAAACAAATGGGATTTTTTCGAGTGCTATTATAACCAAATGGCAATAAACGATAAGGTGTTCGATTTGTATACTCCTAAGAAGGTTACCATGGTGGGTAGAAAAATGGTAATAGAAACCGAAACGCCTGAAGCGAGCATAAGGATAGAGCAGTTTACGGATGATGCCACCAACGCCATATTTGAAGAGTTTTTCATTACTGCAAAAGCTGAAGACGTAAAGTTTGAAAACGTCGTAAATTTTGGCATTAATAAACCGTCGTATATCAAAAATTTATTTGAATCTAGGATGAGTGCTAAAAACGTTGCAAGACTTTGTTATGGTACGTTGAGTGCAAAAATAAGCGGACACAAACATAATGAAGATTGCGGTGATTATCTTGTCATCAGAAACAGGATGATAGAGAATTGGTATTTGGATATTGCTGTTTCTCATCCTGCATTTGCAAGAGAAACCAGCCCCACTTATACCAATCAGTTTAGTGCCGAGCTATATCTAAAAAAAGGCGAAAGCGGTTCGGTAAAAATAGTTTTAAGCAGTGGTACCTATAAAGATTTTAGTTACGTTGACGTAGCGAAAGCATACGAACGCTTCGATGAAGTAAAAAAGAGTGCCGGCGATTATATTTGCAATCTACCCACGCCCAAGAGTTGCAATACGGAATTTTTGAAGGCGTATTATAATAACTTGTATAATTGTTCGCTTTCTATGTATAAAGAAATGGGTAAGTTTAAAGGGTTCCTTGCCGGAATAGTATATCAATCTCCCGCTCGTACTTATTACCGAGACGGATACTGGACGATTTTAAGCGTTCTTCCTAATAGGCCGGAACTTGTTAGAAACGAAATAATCACGCTTGCAACAGGCGTTGATAGGGACGGCAAATGTCCCAGTGCGGTAAAATACAATTTTACTAATTGGTGGGGCAATCATTATGATAGTCCGTCGTTTTTGGCAATAATGTTATATGATTACGTTCGCAAGACTGGCGATAGGAGTATACTATTTGAAAAGTGGCGTAGAAGTAATATTCTTGATGCCGCTCGCATGGTTGTAGAAAAACTTGCAGAGTGCGTGGATGAAACCGGACTTCTTTATAAGGGCGGAGAATACAATAGAAGAGACTGGTGCGATAACGTATTTAGGATGGGATATTGCACCTATGACGAAGCACTTTTCCAAAGGGCCCTATATGCTCTTGGTGAACTCTATAAAGGAATAGACGACAATCTTTCATTTAGTTATTACGCACGTGCTGAAAAAGTTAAGAAAGCCATAAATGATATTCTTTGGGATTCCAAACTTGGATATTATGTTAACTATAAAGACGAAAACTTTACAGAAGATAATTTGTCCATAGATACCGTTGTTTGCGTTTTATTTGGTATTGCAGACAAGGATAAAGCAGTATCTATGCTAAAACAAATGGAAGCTAAGTTGGAGAGTAAAAATAACACGGAGCAAAAGGCCGGAGATTATGGTTGCCTATCGGTTTATCCTTTCTATAAGGACAATAAGTCGGTCGTCATAAAGTCTAGTTTGCCTTACTATTATCACAACGGGGGCGATTGGCCGTATTGGTCCGCTGCATATGCATACGCAAAACTCATGTATGGTATGGACTACGAGTATCCGTTAACTAGGTGGTTTACGTTTAATTTGGAGAAAAAGAACTTTACTCCAGTGGAATTTTATGCACCGTGTCATCCGGATGGTTCTCTTCTTCAAGCTTGGTCGAGCTTGGGAGCATTTGTTCTTAGTTATTCGGACGGAAAATTCTTCGACTAAAATTAATATTCAAAACAGAAGGGGCGAAAACGGTGTTTTCGCTCTTTTTAATTGCATAACGTGGACGCGCACGTTAAATTAAAGTAAATAATTCTACAATCGTTTGCCTTTTTATTATATTTATTATATAATAGTGGCAGTTATTGCATGCTAAGGAGAATAACAATGCGTCAATTACGTCGATACGGATTATTTACTTTACTTTTGGTTTTGGTGTTAACTTGCACTTTTGCACTGCTTGCTTGCTCCGGCGATGATGCCGATAAGGGCGAAGATGGTAGTGAAGTTTTACAAATCCGCATCGAAAACATGCCTGAAAGCATTGTCTATTCAGGCGATCTTATTGACCTAGAAGACGCAAAAATTCTTGCCACCACTCGTGCCGGTGCCGTAATAAGCGTGCCTGTAACTCAAGAAATGCTTTCTGGCTTTAATACCAATAAGCTTGGAGAGCAAACGGTAACTATCAACTATGAATCTTGCACTACGACTTTTGTCGTAAACGTTCTTAAAGCGGAAGTTCAAGCAATATCTATTGCAGACCGTCCCACAGTAATTTCCGTAGTTCAAGGTGGAGAGTTAAGCCTAAAGGGTGTAAAGTTAAAAGTTGAACTACAATCACGTTCGATTGTAATCGATAACATTACTAACGCCATGATACGTGGATATGATAAGAGTCTTCCCGTTGGCGTTCATACCATTTACGTAGTTTACGATGGTTTTTCCGCTCCTTTGGAAATAGAAGTTCTTTCTAAATCCGTTATTTCTTTGCAAATTGTAAGCAAACCCAAAGATATGCAATATTTTGTAGGCGAACGTTTGAACGCATCCGGACTAGAGATATTGCGTAAATACGATAACGGAACTCAAGATACCATCAAGTACGACGATGATGCTACAAAGTTTACTCTCGAGTATGACTTTAGCAGAGAAAGTGCTCGTTCTCTCGTTAAAGTTACCGTTGACGGATTATTCGTTACTTTTAATGATTGCGTTGTTAGACACCCCATAGTTACTTCTTTTAGCGTAGACGTCGAACCTACTACTAAGGCTATTTCGTTAAACGGCGAAGAATTAAGCTCATCCGGCAAAATTGACGCTCTTGTAGAAGGTGGCCAAATAGCTTGGAAAGAAGGAGCTGGAACCGTAGTATACGACAACGGTGAAACCAAAAACGTAAGTCTTTCAGACCCGTCAATATACATTTTCTACGATAGTAAAACCGGTCCTAAAGTTGATATGAATACTTGCTATACCGAACCCGGTGCACACGTTTTATACGTTCGCTATGGCAATAGTGATTCATATGCTCCCGTTTATATCACCGTAAAAGAAAAGAAGCCTTATAGATTGTTGCTCGGCGACACTCGTCCTGAAGGCGAAAGAATAGAAGATAAAGTTTTCATAGAAGGTAGCAGATTTTCTACCACGTTCCTAAGATACAATATTCTTTATAACAATGCAACGTATGAATATCCCGTTGACGACGTAAACTCATGGGGTAGTTTGCAAGAAAATATGCTTGCTGATGATGGTTCTACGTTTAATTTGTCCGTAAACAATTTGGAAAACGGTAAACAAATCGTTAACTTTACAATTAGCGGAGTTTCTGCTGGCTATAAGATAAGCGTAATTGAAAAGAAAGCAACGAACATCACTATAAAAGAGCCTTATCGCAATATGTACGTTACCGGTAGCACGCTAGATTATACCGGTTCATATCTTTACGTTCAATATAATGATAAGACCTTCGAACGTATGGAACCAATACCGGAAAATGCGGTAACGCTATTTAATGAAGAAGGTAGCGTAGTTAAGACTATGTCTTACGTGGGCACTTATACGGCTAAAGTTATTTTTGATGGATTGGAAAAGGAATTTGAAGTTGAAGCAGTAGAAAGCGATCAAATGGCAAGTCTGATTGTTTTAGCGGAAAAGAAAGAAGAGATTCTTCCCGACTCATCCGTCCAAGAAACTTATGAATCCATGCCCCTAAGCGAAACTTATGAATATGCAAGCTTTGAAGCTATTCCTTTCGATAAAATATTTATGTACGTTACCATTGGCTCTGCAACAAAGCAAGTGGCTCTATCAAATGCAGAAATTTTGGAATGTGATAGATATGCTAGCGGTACTCAAGAAATACTATTCCGCTATACTGGATATCTATTTAAACTTAACGTAAACATAATTGGCAGAAAAATCACTTCCATCGAAGTAAAGAAAGCTCCTTCTAAGGTCGTTTATATTCTAGGTGAAGATACAGAATTGGACGTTAGTGGACTTTTGGTAACCAAAGTCTTTAACGACGGCGATAGGGGTGAACAAAGCTACTTTGATAAATTGTGGTCGTTTGATTACGATTTGACTAAGACCGGAACGCAAACGGTTGTCGTCAATTATGATTTGGGCGATAGGGTACACAAAACTTCATTTGAAATCGAAGTAGTAGAAAGTGCTGTTGTCGGAATTAGCTTCGATGCAGGTCAAGAAGGAATCACGTCCTTTAACGTAGAAGTATTTAACCAAGAAAGAAACGAATACGAAAGAGTAGAAATATTCAACGGTATAATGGTTACCTATCGTGATGACGTCAACTTGACGTTTATATATAACGGTGACGTTCGCACTTTATATTTCAACGTAGAATATGCAAATGGTACCGTTGTTAGAAAGGAACTAAAAGCAAGCTATCTCTCTTACGATAAGAACGTAAATCCCGGTGAAGACCAACTCGAAAAAGATAAGATTATCACCATAGGGGAAAAGGCTAACAAGAAAGTAGTCGACGGCTATAAGATATCTACGAGAATCAATTATAGCGGATTTACCGCTAACGTAAATCTTTGCGTGGTTTATAGAGAACTCGAAAGCATCGAAATATATGAAATGCCCGACGTCGTTACTTATGCGGAAGGACAAGCCCTAAATAGAAATGGTGGTTATATTAGAAGAACGTTCAGCGATGGCGAAACCGATATTTTGCCGATGACTAACGGCCTAATCGGCATGGAAGGATACGAAGTATATCCCTTCAAGAACGTTCAAGGTGGAACCTATCTCGACCAAGTTATAACGCTTTCATATGGCGGAAAGAAGGCTGAGTTTACGGTAAGAACTTATAGAAAGCTTGTTGCTGAACCCACCATCGGAAACTCCATATTCAGTTATGGCGACGGCAGTGAACCCGTTGTAACCATTAGAGAAAGCATAGTAGGATTCGATATTCCGAACACGTCTCTTGAATATTATGTAGACGATGTTTGGACTGCAACTCGTCCTGTTTATCCCGGCACTTACCCCTTGCGTATAATGGTAGAAAGTAACGAATATTATGAATCAAGCGTAGTAGGTGACGAATCCGGCGTTCTAAATCTTATTATCAAGAAGAAAGCTATTATCGTTAAGATTGATGCGATGTCGAAGATATATAAAGAAAAAGACCCCGAGTTTGTTTATGCTATAGAAGACGGCGAGCTCGTTGGAAACGATTACGTTGAAATAGAAATTACTCGTGAAGAAGGTGAAGACGTTAAGTATGTGGGCATCGGTGCTAATAGGGTAATAGGCTCTTATGCAATTGTTGCCAAACTAACTAACAATGAAAACACCGATAACGCATTGTATGAACTCGTTTATGAACAAGTTGGTTTGACCATTTATCCCAAGACTGCTACTACCAGTGCAAACGGATCTGTAATTAACGTAGAGTTTATCCCGCCGACAGGATACAATGGAACAACTAACACGATTGGCTATACCGGCTCATCTATTAATGCATTTACCGCAAAATATACCGACCAAAACGGATTCACTATCATTATTGATGAAAAAGATATATTGTATTACGACGAAGAAGGTAATTTGTTAACCGAAAGACCTAAAGAAGTAGGTACTTACGTCGTTAAGATATCCGATAACTATTCCTTCCAAGGAATTAGTGCAAAAGTATTCGCTATTAAATAGAATTAAACAAACAAAAAATAAAATATAAAACACATCCAAGGAGGCAAACTTATGGAAAATGAACAAAAGTACTCAATTTCCCAATGGGAAGAACCGGAACGCATATATGCTGACCTTAAAAATTTAACGTCCCAACCTATTTGGGAAATTAGCGAAGAAGAACTTGAAAAAGTTAAAGTTCACTTCGATACGAAGTGCGCAAAGTCAAAAGAAATTACCACCGAAGCTAAAAAGTATATCCCCGGTGGCGTTCAACATAACCTTGCGTTCAACTTCCCCTTCCCGATTTGTATGGATAAAGCAGAAGGCGCCTATCTATATGACCGTGATGGTAACGAATATATCGACTTCCTACAAGCAGGTGGTCCTACCATTCTAGGCTCCAACTATCCCGCAGTAAAAGAAAAAGTTATCGAACTTCTTAACACTTGCGGTCCCGTTACCGGTCTTTTCCACGAAGGCGAAATGCTACTCGCAAAGAAAATTAGCGAACTAATGCCCGCTTGCGAAATGTTCCGTATGCTTGGTTCAGGTACTGAATCCGTTATGGCAGCTATTCGTGTAGCTCGTTGTGCAACTAAGAAGAAGAGAGTTATAAAAGTTGGTGGTGCATATCATGGTTGGTCCGACCAAATGGTTTATGGTCTTAAGATTCCCGGTAGCCGTCAATTCCTAGAATCACACGGTATTGCGGGCGGATGCTACAAGAACACCGACGAAGTTCGTCCTAACGACCTTAAGATGCTCGAAAAAATGCTCAAGCTCAATAGCCTAAGAGGCGGTACCGCAGCAGTTATCGTTGAACCCGTTGGTCCCGAAAGCGGAACTCGTCCCATCTCCCTTGATTACAACGAAAAGGCAAGAATGCTTGCTAAAAAGTACGGTGCATTGTTCATCTTTGACGAAGTTGTTACCGGTTTCCGCGTAGGCACCAGTGGAGCAGCAGGTTACTTCTTTGGCAAATACGATTATGATAAGGAACTACCCTTCAAGTGGATAATCGAAGACCGCAAGATTGAAGACGGCAAAGTTGTTACTTTCAAGCGTCAAGCAACCGGTAGAGATATGTATCCGGATCTAACCGTATTCGGTAAAATCGTTGCAGGTGGATATCCCGCAGCAGGTGGCGTAGGTGGTAAGAGAGAATACGTTTCTTTGATGGCAGCAGGCGTTGCAGGTATGGGTAAGAAGGCATACGTTGGCGGTACGCTAGCAGCTAACCCCTTGTCCGCATATGCAGGCTACTGTGCAATTTGTGAAATCGAAAAGAACGACGCTTGCGTAAAAGCAGGTCGTGCAGGTGATCGTCTAGCAGCAGGACTAAAAGAACTAATTAACAAATATGGTCTACCTTACGTTGTTTACAACCAAGGCTCCATCGTTCACCTTGAATGTACCGGTGCAATGTCATTTGACTTTAGCTCAATGAACCTATTGAAGTCCGTTATTCCTATGCTCAACAAGAAAGCAGAAATGCTAAACAGAAAGAAGGCTATGGAACACATGGGTGCAGCTTATATGGCAAATGGTATCG
>JAZNYA010000038.1:0-4928 GCA_045594145.1 Candidatus Stercoripulliclostridium sp.
TCAAAGATATTATAGCTCCGGTTGCACTAAGGGCTATAACTACGACTATCGGTATTAAGAAAATAACGCCAATTAAAAATTTCTTCATTTAGTTTCCCTTTGATTCTCTCTTAATTTTCCCTTATTTTATATTTTTCCGGAAGAACAAACGTCGTCCGCCGGAAGCCTAAACCATGCGTTTAGGGTATACTATCTTGCGATTTTATCGTAAACTTTGTTCAATTTGAAGCAATAGTTGAAAATTGAGCAAATTAGGAAGATTCCTGCGAACGCCGTACATACGATATACATCAATTCTTGCGTCAAAACATACTCGGTTCCAGGTACGATGAATCCATCGTGAGCTAGATACGACAAAAACATACAAAGTACGCCTTCAACCAACGCCACCGCAAAGCCCATAGCTACGCTCATAGTGGTAGATGCGTTATTATTTACTACTTCTCCTTCACCGGAAAGGTTAAAGTACGGTTTCTTTATGTCAAAACGCATTGACGTCAAAGTCAAGCCGATGGAAAGTGATTCTACTATTGCGAATATCCAAAGGCCAACCATAATTTCCACTTGCTTAGTAAATATTAATACAACTACGCAAATGCCGTTTGCGAGAACGGAAACTATCAAATACATAAAGAACTTTACGAAAAGTTGCTTTACGATAGAAACCGGAGCGACCTTGGTATGATAGAAGTTGTCGCCTTCTCTACTTACTGAAGTTGCACTAAAGGAAGTAATAACCGTTGCAAAAATCAACATAACCAGCAACGTCATACCCAAAGCTATTTGTTCGCCTATTTGGTCTTTACCCAGTTGCATGGTAATATTATTGCAAAAATATACCATAACCGGCATTGCACAAGCCAAAACGAAATATTGGAAAGAGTAGTTTACAGAACGGAAAACTTGTAAAAACTCTTTTCTAAGTAGTGCAATGAAGATAGGACTGCGACGATTTTTGGTCTTACGCTTAAATGCCGAACCTTCTACTTCTATGTTATTTAGTAGCGTTTTGGGATAAAGTTTTACTATAACGAAAATCGTACCAATAAGACTTAAACCGGTAAGTCCGACCAACACGGGATATGCAACGTATAGCTCATGCCCTACCAAAACGTCAGCAAAATACTTCATAGGTATGAGATAGGTTGCTACGTCTCGGATAACTTGAACGAATCCATCGCTGAAAACGGAAAATTCCGTATCGTCCATAAACGTTACCATCTTATCAAACAGCAACATATATACCGCAAACATTAGCGTTACCAATATAGCGAGACCTACTATTATTAGACCGAATTTATTACGTATTCTATTGGTAAGGTGCATAATCGGTATTGCAAGTATGTTGCTTAGCAAGAAGGGTATAACCATCATAAAGGCTACCGAAACGGGTATCAATTTATAGAACTCTACGCCAAGGCCCATGGTAGTTGCGTACCCTACCAAGAAAGGAACAAGTACGACGACGGTAATTGCAAACTGCGTAATGATTAGGAACAAGGTTTTGCTTACGAAAACTTCCGTTCCGGAAACAGGATAACGCATAAGTATTTCGTTATCGCCCTTGTAATACAGCACTTTTATGGTTGAAGAAGTACCGATAAAGCACATAAACAGGAAAAACACCGTATATAAGATGACCAATGCTTCATATGCGATATCGGCTTTAGCGAACATCTCGAAGAAAATTTCCGACACGAGATATAGTCCGTATACGGCAACTCCTACGAGCACAACCATAAAGAGCGTCTTCAACCAGGAATACTTGCTTTGCGAATTGCCTTTCATCCTGTTTTTTAACTCTAATTTGAGTAAGGTTTTAATATTCATATCTTTTTCCTTAGTGATTCGAACTAATCGTGTAGAATAATGTTTCTGGAAAGGGTGCTTTCTTCGTTGATAAGGTCTTGCTCGGTTGCCGTTATCTTGCAGAAAGTGGTTTCTAGGGTTTCTTTGTTGCCTTTAATGTGCAAATCTATGACAGTTTGGAGACGGCCGTCCTTGATTATTGCTACTCTATCGCAAATTTTTGAAACTAGATCTAGGTTATGGGAGCTAAAGAAAACCGTATTGCCTTCTGCACAGTGGTCGTCCATTCTCTTTAAAATTTCTACCATCGATTGGTGGTCAAGTCCCATCATAGGTTCATCCAGTACCCAAAGTTTAGGATTATGTATTAAAGCAGCGATAATACAAATCTTTTGCTTCATACCATGAGAGTATGATTTAATTTGATTATCTACAGCTTTAGTCAATTTAAATTGACTAACATATTTTTCAAACCTTTCGTTGCGGTCACGCTTGGAAACTTTATAAAGGTCTGCGGTATAGTTAACGTATTCTCTGCCGGTAAGCTTTTCATAAACGGAGTGATTATCCGGAACGTAGCCCATGTTCAACTTAGCGTTGATGGGGTCCTTTTGAATATCGTGTCCGCAAATGGTAATCGTGCCGGAGTTAAAAGGATATATACCGGTAAGACACTTGATGGTAGTGGATTTGCCTGCACCGTTTTGTCCCAAGAATCCGAAAATTTCGCCGGGCTTCAAAGAAAGGTTTAGGTCTTCTACCGAGAAACGCTCACTATTCATATACTTTTTGTAAAGATGACTGATTTCTAACATATTTCTCCTATGCATATACGCACGCGCGTACGCTTTTATTATATAAATATATAGTTATATTAACATATAATATATATACTGTCAACAATTAAATTTGGGTAAAAGCGTGTAAAGAAAAGTAAAACTCGTCCATTTTATGTAAAATTGCCCTATTCTCTTCCTTGCAAAAGCCGTTTTTTTGTGATAAACTAGCAACAATAAGCGTATATTAACCCCAAAAGGAGCAACTATGATAGTTTTAAGACAAGCAAAAGATTACAACGAACTTAGCAAAATGGCTTATGAAATCGTAAAAGACGTCGTAAAAAATAAAAGTAACGCAACTCTTGGACTCGCTACGGGTAGCACCCCTATCGGTCTATATAAAGAAATGATTAAAGATTTCTATGCAGGTGAAGTTAGTTATAAAGATATGACTTCCATCAACCTTGACGAATACGTAGCTCTTCCCGTAGAACATCCGGAAAGCTATCGTAGCTTTATGAATAATAATCTTTTTAACCATATCGATATAGATAAAGCCAACACCTACGTTCCCAACGGACTAGCCGAAGACGTAGAAAAAGCTTGCCAAGAATACACCGACTTCATTAAAACCCACCCCATCGATATTCAAATTTTAGGAATAGGTGCAAACGGACACATTGGTTTTAACGAACCCGGTACCCCCCTTGATGCAACCACCCATCTTGTTGAACTAAAAGAAAAAACCCGCATCGATAACGCAAGATTTTTTGATGGCGACATAAACAAGGTTCCCACCCACGCCGTAACCATGGGACTAAAAGATATTATGAGTGCAAAACAAATACTCCTTCTTGCTAGCGGAGCAAACAAAGCAGAAGCGGTTAGAGATATGGTTTATGGTCCCGTCTCCCCCGATTGTCCCGCTTCCGTCCTACAACAACACGACAACGTTATAGTCGTAGTAGACGAAGCTGCAGGTTACTATTTAAAGGCTTAATTGGTAGCACTAGATACAAAAAGCCCATTATTTTGGCACAAGACAATATTTTATAAAAACAAAAAAACGCTCACGATTGTGAGCGTTTTACTTTTGAATAATTACTTGGTAATCGTTATCTTTTTGCGGTTACGTGGGCAATCTACGTTAATGCCAAGAGCTTCTGCAACGTATACCACGTAAAGCTCGCTTGCTAGTGCGTAAACAAAGGGAAGCGTCATACCCCTATACGACGGCATATTGAAAGCCTTGGTCGCCATCCTTGCTACTTCGGGAATATCGGTAAACGCAATAACTTCCGCACCAAGCAAGCTTAAGCGAGTGGTTATGGAAATAAATTCATCGGTAAACTCACTATCCGGAGCAAGCAGTATTACCTTGGTTCCTTCTTCTACAATAGATATGGGGCCGTGCATAAACTCGGACGTGGAGAAATTGTTGGATAGCGTACGGCAAGTATCCATAATCTTTAAGGAAAGTTCGCTTGCTACGCTTTGTAGCAATCCACGAGTAAGCACTACTCCGCCAATGCTATCCTTGGTTTCTTCTGCAAACGTCTTTAATGCTTCCTTGTTCTCGTCTACGAAGGAACGAAGAATTTGGGGAAGTTGCATTACGTTCATTTTTGCAGTAACGGAGCTTAGTGCGTTAGACAGCATAAACATTGCTACCATTTCCGCAAGATACGTTTTGGTTGCATAAACGCTTTGTTCTACTCCTGCTTGAAGGTCTACGTGATAGTCGGCTACTTTAGCAAGGTCACTTTCGACGTTATTAGTTACGGCAACGGTAAGGGCACCGGTTTCCTTTGCGGACTTTAATACCATTACGGAATCAAGCGACATACCGCTTTGTGAAATTGCTATTACCAAAGTATTCTTAAGGTTTACTTTAGAACCGTATATTGTTGTAATAGACGGGCTAAGTTTAGCAACGACTATTTCGCCTATCGCTTCAACAATATATTTAAAATACGTCGCAGCACTATCGCTGGTACCCCTTGCTATCGTTGCGATATTCGTTATACCACGTTCTTTGAATTCTTTGGCTATATCCGCTATAACCTTTTTATTAGCGGTAGCAACCGACTTGACGACTTCGGGTGCTGCCAAAAATTCATTTAGCATTATAGACATAACTAACTCTCCTTTTCTATGTACTTTTGTATTATTGCACAAATTTTAAAATTTGTAAAACAAAATAAGGTAAATTTAATTGACAAGACCAAAAAGTATCAATATAATATAGTAGTGCCTTGAAAAACGCACTGGTCGGAGTGCTGATGTAGCTCAGCAGGTAGAGCGCGTCCTTGGTAAGGACGAGGTCACGGGTTCAAGTCC
>JAZNYA010000039.1:0-9521 GCA_045594145.1 Candidatus Stercoripulliclostridium sp.
AGGTCCAAGCGTGAGCTTGACGGTGTTTGCTAGGGTATTAACGCCTGCTTCCAGAGCCTTACGGGCTTCTTCGCCATACTTAAATTGCTTTGCCATATATTAACTCCTTATTAATTATAGAACTTTTGCTAAAACGTCACTTTGACGTATGATGACGAAGGTTTCTCCGTCGATTTTATATTCATTACCCGCATATTTGGAGTATAAAATAACGTCGTTAACTGCAACAACCATCTTGATTTCCTTGCCGTCTACGATACCGCCTTCACCAACTGCAACAACCTTGGCAGTTTGGGGCTTTTCTTGTGCGGAACTGGGAAGATAGAAGCCACTTGCAGTCGTTTCTTCGCTCTCTACGGGCTTAACTACAATCTTATCGAACAAAGGTAATAGTTTCATTTTTTCTCTCCTTATAATTTCTAATTATAATTATACGCATCAAACCTAAAAAAGCCTTAAATTTTACCCATTTATTGTAAATTTTTGGCGGATGTGTTTTGGCACTCTAGCGGTTTGACTGCTAACAATGGCAATTATATCATAGTAAAACGCCGTTTGCAAGTGGTCGTTATGAAAAAAAGAAATTTTGTTGTTGAAATTTATATAAAATTGTGGTACGCTTATATAAACGTTATAAGGAAAAGGTGCAAATATGAAACCGAACAAATGGGACTTAAGATTTATGGAAATGACTAAACTCGTTGCTACCTGGTCGAGTTGTTATAAGAAAAACCGCCAAGTAGGTGCAATAGTCGTTAAAGATAAACGCATATTGACCACCGGCTATAACGGTGCTCCCGCAGGCGTAACAAGTTGCAAGGAAAGGGGAGAGTGTTTGCGTGAAAAACTAGGCATCGCTTCCGGCACTCGCCAAGAAATGTGCTACGCCGTACACGCCGAACAAAACGCCATCACCCAAGCTTCCAAGCTCGGCATTAGCCTGGAAGGTGCCACCCTTTACTGCACCCATCAACCTTGCTCCATGTGTTCCCGCATAATCATCAATAGTGGCATCAAGCGTGTAGTTTATGAGCAAGGGTATCCGGATGAGTTTTCATTGGCATTGTTTGGGGAAGCGGGGATTGAACTTGTCAAGTTGTAAAAACGCATTATTTTGGCGACCTAGTTAGAAAAGATAAAAAACGTACTCAGTCATTTACCCCTAAGTAAACTCCTGTCGTACGTTTTTTTCTTTTCGTCCTATCTCATCCAAACTAATGCGTTTTTAAGAATTCTAACACTGGGACGAACAACCATAAACTTTATGACAAGGTTATTTTGGCGACCTACATCACAAAATTAAAAGTCTCCCTTCAGTCATTTACGGGGAGTCAAACTCCCGTCGAGAGTTTTTTAATTTTCCGTCGGTTTTCATCCGAACTAGCGTGTTTTTAAGAGCTCCTACAACTACTAGAGTAAAACATACCACGCATTTTAGCAAAAACCATAGAAAAAAAGGACAAGCAAAAGCTTGTCTTTTTTAATGCAAAATGCAAAATGAACTTCGCTTCGCTCATAAGGAAAGAAATGGGATTTGGTGCATATAATCTTTTATGGATTATACGGAATTTAAGTTTAGTTATGAAAGAGAAAATGAGAAAAAATCCGAGCCTAAAAAGAACCCTAAAGGAGCCGTTTTAGTGGTCATAATTTTAATTGTTTTTTTGCTGAGTTTGTTCCTTTCCGGTAAACTTTTGGAACGTGATATCGTGCAAGAAATCAGTAGCGTTTTGGTTAAACGAAACGTCAAAAAATATTACGTGGTTTGCCTAGAAAAATTAGACTTTTTAACAGACGCAAACGCCTACTCAAAAAAGGTGCGTAGTGGTGGCGGAGCCGGTTATGTAATTAAAGAAAACAATGCGTATTTTGTAGCCTTAGCAACATATTTAACTAAAAAAGAAGCCGAAGCTGTGGCGGAAAAGAACGACAAGAGCGTGGTTAAAGAAATGAGTTTTAACCTAAGAAAATACCTTGACGGAGTGACCGACGACGGCACGAGCAAGACGGCACTTAATACTATTTTTTCTTCCATTGACGAGCTAATAAATTTAAGTTTTTCCTACGATGAAAAGAGCATTACTTTTTCCGATGCGACAAGGCGAGCGGAGCTCCAAAAAAACGAGCTTTTGAATTTAAAAATGGAGCTTACGGAAAAGCCCCTAAAAAACGGAGAAGAACTGCTTAATTTCATAGAGCCGTTAATAGCCGTAACCCAAAATTTAACGGAAGACAATATTGCCAAAAACCTTCGTTACGGCATTTGCGGAACACTTGATAGGTTAAATAGTTTTTCCTTATGAAAGGATTTTTAAATTAATATCTTTCCTTGTGAGCGTAGCATAGCGGAGTGAAGTTCATTTTGCATTTTGCATTTTGCATTTTGCATTTTGAATTTGAGCTTGCTTGTTCGCCGTTTATTGTGGTATAATAATATCAATATAAATATGGGGCGTGAGTTGCTTTGCAGAGAGTAGGGGAAGTGCGGTGAAAATCCGCCACAACACTCATTACGGTTATAGTCCGATTACCTATCCGCCCGCAAACTGCTGATATCTTGGACGTGAAGAAAAGGGCAAAGGGTATAGGGTACTTTTTTGGCGTGCAAGATGGCACGCTTTTTTTGGGAGTTAATATGAAAAAAATTACTTTATCGCTACTTGCTTTAACCCTTGCTTTTGCTTTGCTTCTTTCCGTCGGTTGCACGAAGACGGAAGGGGAAGTCTTCCTGGGCATAGATAAGAAATACGACGTTCGCCCGGGAGATACTCTTGAAGATTATATGGACTGGCTGGAAGAAAAGGGTAAACTCGATTACGAAGAAGAAGACGGCATGGTGCTTGAAATTAACGGCATAAAAAATTCACTTAATTCATATTGGATGCTCTATACCGACGACCCCAACAACTCGAACTCTGCTTGGGGCACTTATGAATATAAGGGCAAGGTGCTTTATTCGGCAACCTACGGCGTGGAGCAACTTAAAATTAACAAAGATTACGTTTACGTTTTCGTATATCAAACCTTCTGATGAGCAAAGCCCGTGACCTTGCTTTAATAGGCGTTTATACCGCTCTCCTTATTGGTGGGCAGTTCGCCTTGCACGCAATTTCGGGGGTGGAAATAGTTACGCTACTTGCCTTTGTTTTTGCCTTTTGCTTTGGCATTAGGCGTGGTATTTTGGTGGCGGTGGCGTTCTCGCTTTTGCGTTGCTTGGTCTTTGGGTTCTTCCCGCCCGTTCTGATTTTATACCTTATTTACTATCCGCTCTTTATGACGATATTCGGGGCATTGGGTAACCGATATTGGCATGAACTGAACCCAAAACGCCACGTTCTAGTAATCTTTATTGCGGTTCTTATGACGATATTTTTCTCCCTTTTGGACGGCTTAATTACGCCCTTATATTACGGCTTTGGGAAAACAGAGTGGAAGGCATATCTTGTTACTTCGCTCTATACCGCAGTTCCGCAAATTCTTTCCGTAATACTAAGCATGGCGATAGGGGGGAGAGTAATTTTGAAGGCGTTAAGGGGCCTTCGAAATTAAAGTGCGGAGTGCGGAACGCGGCACGCGGAACGGCTTCGTTCCGCTTCGCTACACAAACAAGGAATAAAAGTATTAATTTATCCTTAACGCTCACGCAGTGAGTAGTTAACGCTTTGCTACGCTCCCATTGGGGAGTTTTTTGTCTTCGTCGGTATAATTATAGTAAAAAACGCACGCACGTGTGTTGACACGCACACGTTTATTAAGTATTATATTTGTGTGCGCGTGAGAACGCCACAAATTTTTATGGAAAAATATTGTATTTTACGTACGACGGAGGTCTTTGATGCGTAACTCAACAATGCGTTTTGCTAAAAAACTAAGCATCACACTAGCTTTACTTGCTTTGGTAGTCTGCATGGCAGTCGCTACTTTTGCAGTTCTTCCCACGTCTTCATCGGAAGTCGTTTCCTTGGCTTTGGAAGAAGGTAGCTCCACTAAGCTCCAAACGGGGCTAGGCTTACAATACGGAGCCAATACCCTTAGAACGACTACGGACGACTTCTACGTAGGCTTGTTCACTCGCCCTAATGGAGATGAATATACCCCGACGGCAGACGCTTCGAGCGGTATTAAAATGTCGGGTTCGGGAAAGGTTTCCACCAGAGTGGAAGTTGTTGCCGGTTCTACCTTGAACTACGCCAACTTGGACGCCAACACGTCCGTTTTCTATGGATTGATTGATAACGACATAGATACCACTTTTACCTTCTCCGTAACTCTTTCCATGAAGAACCATACGGTTACCTCCGCCGTAAACATGGTTCTTACCACCTACTACAGCATTGACGGTACCGATTACGGCAAAATTGAAGACACCGAAAACGTACGTCAAATAACCGTTCCCGTAGGCACGGAAAACTATATCTCCGTTCAAACCGTTTCCATGAAAGTTTTGGGTGACTCCAGGTCCGTTAGGGGTGCCCACGTATTTGCTCAACTTGAAGTTGCATCAGGCGACCAAGAAATTACTCTTTCCGCTTCAAATATCTCCGTTGAAGCGGTAAGCCACCAATTCGAACTTGACAATGCATCCGGCATAGGTTTGGTTATTAGCGGTCCCAACCGTAAGACCATAAGCATACCCAACGTTCTCATCCCCGAAGGACGTAGTGCTCTTGCTAACGTATACGTTAAGGAAGGGGACACCATTTCTTTACGCACTTCGCTACTTGACATCAACGTAGGAGCGGAAAGGACGCAAGAATTCTCGCCCACTTATACCGCAGGTTTTGGTAAGTTCGGCGGTAGCTGTATAGATTGGTATACCTACTATAACGGCGAATATTCACGCAACAAGAGCTACCTTACGAGAGTGGACGACGAACTCCACCTTTATAAGCCGGATATGGCGGACCCGCTATACACCGATAAGTTCAACGCATACCAAGGCTTCAAGGCAACCTTCAAGGTAACGAGTGGCGTAACCAACGCTCAAACCATCAATATTATTCCAAGGCTCATCAAGAGCTTGAACGGTGCCAGCTATGAATATTGGCTACCCAGCACCGATAGGGCGGAAGAAGATATTTTGAACTATCAAATCGCCATTAAGGTAGACAATACCGCACCCACATCTCCCAAGCTTGACGACACCAAGACTCTTGGCCAAGCGATAAAGAACAAGGTATGGTATACGCCGAGCGATACCTTCAACCTGGATTACGTAAACGACGGCACTCTCGATAATATAAGCACTTCCGAAGAGCAAGTATATGCCTTCATAGTAGACCTTGCTTTTGCGGATATGCCCACCGATTACGATTTTACGCCCGGCAATTTCGAGCCTTATACCTATACTGCAGGTGGTAAGACCTATACCGCTACCCGCCAAGAACTAGGTTCATATACGGCAAACGAAGGCGGTAAGCAACCCATTAGGTTTGGTCAACCCGGCAAATACGGTTTGGTGCTATATGCGGTAGACGGAGCGGGCAACGTATCTGCTCCCACGCTATATACTCCCAACCAAGTGGGCAGTCCTTCCGCCATGGTGGACTGGAGAACCAAGACCACCGGTATCTATATTAAGTACGGCGACGATTACGAACTAAGACCTTCACCGAGCAACCGCTTGGAGTTTGCTAAATACGCAAGCGTATTCGTTCTTGTCGGCGACCAATACCATGATGAAAACGGCGAATGTACCTTCGATATAAGTGCAACGCAACCGGCATCCGCACAAACTTCGCTCGTTCCGGCAAAGCGTGGTCAATTCGTTACCGTAAGAATTTACATGAATTCGAGCCAATACAACAACTACGACTTGGTTCGTTATGCTCTTGATACCTTCGTTGGAGCGGATAATCCCGAATACAAAGTGGACAGAATGGGCAATAGGGTATATAGCGTAAGCTTCCAAATGAACGACGCAATTTGGGACGCAAACAACGCAACCGAACGTGCGGTTAGGGCATATTTCCATAGGAGAATAACGCTCTCACTCGTCCAAGACGAGCCTTTCGTATACACCCATAACGGCACCCAAGCCCTAAAGATTAAGCTGGATAACAACATTTTCTTCAGCTTCGACGACCCCAACGACTCCGAAGAAATCACCACCGAACCCAAGATTGCCATCGAGTACTTTAAGCCGATGACGATAACCGTTCGTTCCGAATATACGACCAACGACGCCGGTCAAATTATACTTGAAGGCGGTGGTAGCGTAATTATAGGCGGTATCACCTATGATATTGGCGAAGATTTCGACCAAAACGCATTTGTTCGTGGCGAAATACCCTTCGTTGTAGGTGGCGGTGAGTACTATTTGAGAAAGGAACTCTTCGTAACCGATGAAAACGACGGCGGAATAAAATATAAAGTTTACGAAATGCAGGGCTTTAACATTGCTTCTCCCAATATGGAAGGCTTTGCGGACGCAGGCGAATACTACTTTAGAGCATACGTTACGGCAGACGACAGCACCCATTATTACGGCGAAAGAATAGGCTCTTACGTCATAGAAAAGGCAGACCCCGGCGTAATAGACGCTTATGCGGTAGCACCTTTGACCTATGGTCAATCTCTTGCTGAACTCGTATTCCAATCCTACGACCAAAGCAACAATGCAATTAGTGCAAACGAAGTTCTTGCCTTTAACGGCTTAACTTACCAAAAGGTAAGCACCGGCGTATTCGGTGAGTTCTTCATCGAAAGCCCGGCAATAGGCTCCGAGCAATATCTAAACCACCCGGTTGCAGTAGATTATCCCATTTCCGTAGTCTTCCGCCCGGTAGATTTAACCTACCTTACCACCGACGTCATTAAGAATAACTGGGATATCCTTAAGACCTACATGGAAGAAATTTACGGCATACACGGTAACGTAGTAGGCTATCAAATTAAGGAAGGGGCACAAACTTCCGTAAACTACAATAACGTATCCATGTCCATACCGATTACCATCAATCATGCATCTGCAACGGTAATCGCCATTGATGAAACGCTCGCAGTAAACTACGACGGATACCAAAAAGAAGCATCGGCAAGAGCCGTTGTCACCCAAACCGGCGTCGCACTCGAAGACCAACCCTTCATCATGGAATATAAGGTACTTGGTGCGGACGACTCCACCTATACCAAGGTCGCTCCCGAGCAAGCAGGACAATACGTAGTTAGAATTACCATAGATTCCACTCGCTCCAACTATGAATCCACCCCCTTGATTGCGGATATGACGATTTATAAGCGTGAGCTAACCATTAGCGTGGATGAAAAGAGCTTGGGATACACGGCACTCGATGAAGAAATTACCGCAGGCGGTGCTTCGTCAAGCGACTTGTTAACCTATACTTATAGCCATACCCAATCGGCAAGCTATATTTCCGGTTACTTTAAAGACGAAGTCTTTACCCAAGTTAGCGGACTACTATACCGCTATGAATTCCTAAAGTACGCAAACTACGACCTTATGGGCGAAGAAGTGCTGATTGACGAATTAGTTTGGTCGGAACCCGTGGACATAATTGGTGCAAACTTGCTTGAAGCAGGCAAGTACATAATGCGTGTTGAAGTAAATAACCAAAACAACGGCGGTGAAAAGTACGTTGCAGTGGACGTAAAGCAAGTACGCCGTGGCGACTCTGCAAACCTTTCCATAGTAACTCCTTCGGCAACCTTTAATTACGACCTGGTAGACCTAAGCGGTATCAATAGGGGTAAGCTGGGTAACCTTGAATATGGTCAAACGCTGGGCGAAATGCGTGACGCCATACTCGGCACGAGCGGTAGTGCAAGATATACTCCCCGTGGTGCCGTTGGTACCATAAGCGTAGCTTCCCGCTTCATATTTGAAACCGAAGACGAATACGTTGATAGAATCAACAGCGAAACCGGCGTTTATAATCCCTTGGAATTCAACGCAAACGGCGATAGAATTTTCCCCGTTTTATATAACGAGCAAGGAGCCATCGTTCCCTATACCGTAAGGATGATTTGGCAAGCCGGCACGACGGTGGATGGAGTATTCGTTCCCAACACCAACTTCCGTAGCGAAGAGTTCACCTTGCCCATCTACGTCGTTAGAGCAAAGGCGGACTTCAGCAATTATAAGCTAAGCGACTTGACTTATGGTCAAAAGGTAGGGGAAGCGGAATTTGAAGGCGAAGTAGTTTCCAACGGCTTCGTATTCGGAGAAGGGGACTTCACCTTGGATATCCCCGCTGAAACCCTTTCCGCAGTGCTTGAAGGCGGAGAAAACAAAGTTCTATGCAACTTTACGCCCAGCGAAGAACTAATGGCAAGATATATTCCCGTAAGCCAAGTTCCCATCAATTTGTTCATAAACAAGAGAGAAGTTAAGATTAACTTTGAACTTTCCACCATCGCTCCCGAAGATTACGACGGCAACACCTATACCGATGCAGTCACCCACGTTTATGGTAAGCCTTATGCAATGCCTTCCGTAAATATCTCTTCCGTAGGCATCAATTTGGACGTAAGAAACCTTATCCCGCAATACACCTATTATCGTGATTACGTGGAAGGCGAAGAGCTTGCCGAAGGCGAAACGGTAGTTGAAATCGACAGCGTAAAATACGTTAAGATGACGGCTATAACGACTTCCACCAAGGTAGGTAAGTACTACGTACTGGCAGAAATGTCGGAGTCCGATAGTAACTACTACGGCTCGGCGTTTAATACCTACTTCGTCATTAAGGGTAGCCTATACTTTAACGGCGTAATCCAAAAGCAAACCATCGAATACGGTCAAAACGTAAGCGAAGTAGACTTTGGTGCAGTTTCCGTAATGAACGACGAGTTCGGCAACTATAACAAGCTCTTTAACGGCATAATCAAGGTTGCGGTTATGGAAGGTGGCGAACTTAAGTATGATTATATCCCCACCGTACACCTTACGAGCGAAAAGAACGTATATCTCGTATTCGTACCTACCGGCAGTGCAAGCGTAGTTGCCGAATATGAAAACAACTTCCGTCCCTACGTAGAGCAATATACCTTGAAGGTACTAAAGAAGGACCTTTCCGAAAACGTCGTAATAAGCGGTGATAGGCACGTCTTTAACGGTAACAAGAAGACTCTTTCCGCTCTCGTATTAGACCCCACCACCAATGAAGAACTACCCCTTATCATAACCTATCTAACAAGCGGAACCAAGGACGGCGAAACGCAAGCCGGCGAACACGAAGTTTCCATCGTTATGGATGATTCAGTCGCTTTCTATACCGTAAACTTGACCGCAACGCTCGTTATAGATAAGGCACCGCTAATTGTAAACGGCGAAGACGTAACCGTCGTTTACGATGCAAAAGACCATGAATTTAAGCCCGAATATGAAGAAATAGTAGGATTTAACGGATACGAATATAACTTCGAAATCACCTATGAAGACTTCACCCATAACGAAATGAGCGGTTTGCCGAGAGAAGTAGGTCACTACTACGTAAAAGTTAAGCTCGTGGAAGCAAACTTCTCCGCAGACCTTGTAGTTAAGTCGGAGGCCAAGCGGT